>NZ_JBYTAH010000026.1:0-64710 GCF_058787975.1 Cupriavidus sp. FW305-26 | reverse complement strand
CCTTGACGGCCCGCGTATTGCGGTGCAGCCAGCGCGGCGCACAAGGCGGCGGGCGTTTCGTTTCGCCGCCCGTTTCGCGGGCCGTCAAGGCCCGCGAATCGTTTCTGCCAGCGCGGCATTCCTCGCTTTTTGCGCCAATTCACCGGGTTTTCCTTAAGCCCCGTCGCTTTTCTTAGTGCCTTGTTGGGCATAGAATCAGGGCAGCGGCGCAGCCAGCACCATGTTCGTGCAGCGCGGCCCTCGCGGGGGCGAGGTTGCAGGCCGCCACGCGCAGCCATGCGCGAACGGGCCACCAGATGGCCGGCACGACAACAAGCAGATGGCGCGGGCGATACCGATTTGCGCACTGCACCCCATGCGGTGCAGCAGCGCGCAAACAGCGATGACACAAGGACAGAGCACCGATGGCCACGACCAAAAAAGGCGCAGAGCGACTGATCAAAAAGTATCCGAACCGCAGGCTCTACGACACCCAGACCAGCACCTACATCACCCTGGCCGACGTCAAGCAGCTGGTCATGGATTCAGAAGAATTCAAGGTCGTCGACGCCAAGTCTGGTGACGAACTGACCCGCAGCATCTTGCTGCAGATCATCCTGGAAGAAGAAACGGGCGGCGTGCCGATGTTCTCCAGCGCGATGCTGTCGCAGATCATCCGCTTCTACGGCCATGCCATGCAGGGCATGATGGGCACCTACCTGGAAAAGAACATCCAGGCCTTCATCGACATCCAGAACAAGCTGGCCGAGAACTCCAAGGGCCTGTATTCCGGCGAAACCTTCAGCCCCGACATGTGGTCGCAGTTCATGAACATGCAGGGCCCGATGATGCAGGGCATGATGAGCAACTACATCGAGCAGAGCAAGAACCTGTTCGTGCAGATGCAGGAGCAGATGCAAAGCCAGGCCAAAAATATGTTCGGGACGTTCCCGTTCAACCAGCCGGACAAGAAGTAAGACACTGGCAGCGGCGGGCGCTACACCCCGCCGCATATCCCGCACGCTGGCTGGCACTCAGCCAGCGCTCGCATGCAGGCGGATGCCCAGCGCCCGCATCACCTTCCAGATCGTCCCGAACTCCGGATTGCCTTCGCCTGACAGCGAGCGGTAGAGGCTTTCGCGCGAAAGGCCCGTTTCGCGCGCCAGTCGCGTCATGCCGCGCGCACGCGCCACCACCCCGAGTGCGTAGGCAATGAATCGATCGTCGTCGCCGGCCTCGGCCAGGCAGGCATCCAGGTAGGCGGCGATCTCCTGATCGTTCCTCAGATGCTCGGCGGAGTCCCAGGGGCGGGTCGGTTCCTTCATGGCTCACTCCAGATCAAGATTGGCCGCCAGAGTGCGTGCTCTTTCGATATCAGCGTGCTGGGTCGACTTGTTGCCTCCGCAGAGCAGGATCACAATTACCTGGCCGCGTTGCTGAAAGTAGATGCGGTAGCCCGGGCCGTGGTCCACGCGCATTTCGCTGACTCCACCGCCAAGGGCTTTAACGTTCCCCGGAATTCCTCGTTGAACCCGGAAATTTGGGTTGTCCGGATGCTGAGCATACCTTACCGTAGCCTATGGGCTACGGTATGAGAATCGCCGATCCCTGAAAACCGTGCAGATGCAAAGCAGGTAGAATGCGCGGTCTGCGTCCCCGGGCGCACGCAATCACGCAACTCTCTCCAGCGGCGGCTCAGTGTGGACTCGCCTTTTGTGCGCGAAAACCCATGCCCTCCGTTATCCAATATGCTCGTCCGCCCCTTAAGGCCCGGCTCTCTGCTTCGATGAAGGCTTCGCCATGAGCCGGCTGTTCCTGGCCCCCATGGAAGGGCTTGCCGACTACGTCTTGCGCGACGTGCTGACCGACACTGGCGGCTACGACGGCTGTGTGTCCGAGTTCGTCCGGGTGACCGGTTCGTTGCTTCCCGCCCGCGTCTACGAGCGCGATACGCCCGAAATCCTCGCCGGCGGCTATACCCGCAGCGGCACGCCGATGGTGATCCAGTTGCTCGGCAGCGATCCGGAATGGCTGGCGCGCAATGCGGCCTATGCCGCGACCTTGTCGCCGCATGGCATCGACCTGAACTTCGGCTGCCCCGCCAAGGTCGTCAACCGGCATGGCGGCGGTGCCATGCTGCTGACGAATCCTGAGTTGTTGAACCGGATCGTCGCGTCCGTGCGCGCGGCGGTGCCGGCCCATATCGCCGTGACGGCAAAAATGCGGCTGGGCGTTTCCGATGCCTCGCTGGCCATTGATTGCGCCACGGCGCTGGCCGAAGGCGGCGCGGCTTCGCTCGTCGTGCATGCCCGGACGCGGGACCATGGCTACCGGCCGCCGGCCCACTGGGACTGGATCGCGCGCATTGCGGCGGCGGTGGACGTGCCGGTGATTGCCAACGGAGATGTCTGGACCGTCGCCGACTGGGAGCGTTGCCGGGCCGTCAGCGGTTGCGCCGACGTGATGATCGGGCGCGGCGCCGTGTCCGATCCTTTCCTGGCCTTGCGCATTCGCGGGCTGATGGACGGTTCGCCGTCGGACCAGGAGTGGCCGCTGGTGCTGCGCCAGATCACCACCTACCTGAAAAAGCTGCATGCCCGTATCGCGTCGTGCCATGAGCATGGGCGCGTGAAACTGTGGCTCAGCTATCTCAAGCGGACCTGGCCACAGGCCGCCGAACTGCATGCGGCCATCCGGCGCATGCAGGACTCGCTGGAGATAGAGCAGGTCCTGGAAGGCCTGCCGGGAGCCGCGACCGCGCCGGAATGACGCAGCCTGGGCCACATGTATGGTGTCAGGCGCCGAGAATTCATGGCAAACGGTTAAAATGCGCGATTGGCTCACCGGCTGCCGGCCTTGTCCCCGCATATTCGCCGCGCCCGCCCCCACATTCGGATTGCACTGTGAAAAACCCTTCAGAATCAACGACCCAGAAAGACCATAGTCCGCGTGTGGGATTCGTTTCCCTTGGCTGCCCCAAGGCCCTGGTCGACTCCGAGCAGATCATCACCCAGCTGCGCGCCGAGGGCTATGCCATCAGCGGCACCTATGACGGCGCTGACCTGGTCGTGGTCAATACCTGCGGCTTTATCGACGAGGCCGTGCAGGAGAGCCTGGACGCCATCGGCGAGGCCCTGACCGAGAACGGCAAGGTCATCGTCACCGGCTGCCTGGGTGCGAAGAAGGATGCGGCGGGCCACGACATCGTGTCGTCGGTGCACCCCAAGGTGCTGGCCGTGACCGGCCCGCATGCGCTGGGCGAGGTGATGCAGGCGGTGCACACGCACCTGCCCAAGCCGCATGACCCGTTCACCGACCTGGTGCCGGCCGCCGGCATCAAGCTGACGCCCAAGCATTACGCCTACCTGAAGATTTCCGAGGGCTGCAACCACCGTTGCTCGTTCTGCATCATCCCGTCGATGCGCGGCGACCTGGTGTCGCGCCCGGTGGCCGAGGTCATGCTGGAGGCCGAGAACCTGTTCAAGGCCGGCGTCAAGGAGCTGCTGGTGATCTCGCAGGACACCAGTGCCTATGGCGTCGACGTCAAGTACCGCACCGGCTTCTGGAACGGCCGCCCGCTCAAGACCCGCATGACCGAGCTGGTGGCGGCGCTGGGCGAGCTGGCCGCGCAGTACGGTGCCTGGGTGCGCCTGCATTATGTCTACCCGTACCCGCACGTCGACGAGATCATCCCGCTGATGTCGCAGGGCCATGTGCTGCCGTACCTCGATGTGCCGCTGCAGCACGCGCACCCGGACGTGCTCAAGCGCATGAAGCGCCCGGCCAATGCCGAGAAGACCATGGACCGCATCCGCGCCTGGCGCGAGATCTGCCCTGAGCTGACCATCCGCAGCACCTTTATCGCCGGCTTCCCGGGCGAGACCGAGGCGGAGTTCCAGACCCTGCTCGACTTTATCGCCGAAGCCGAACTGGACCGCGTCGGCTGCTTCGCCTACTCGCCGGTGGAGGGCGCCACCGCCAATGACCTGCCGGGCGCGCTGCCCGACGAGGTGCGCGAGGAACGCCGCGCCCGCTTCATGGAAGTGGCCGAAGAGGTCTCGGCGCGCCGCCTGCAGCGCAAGGTCGGCCAGACCCTGCGCGTGCTGGTGGACGAGGTCAACCAGGATGGCGGCATCGGCCGTTCGTCCGCGGATGCGCCGGAAATCGACGGCCTCGTCTATATCGCGCCGCCGGAACGCCACGCCCAGCGCTATCGCGCCGGCGAGTTCGTCGACGTGAAGATCACCGGCGCCGATGGCCACGACCTGTGGGGCGAGGTCTGAAACGGGTTGATTAGGTAAAAGTACGCTCGTTCGATTTCGTCCGCGTCCCGCTATACTGTGCGGTGCAACATAACCTCATGGAGACAAAGTCATGACGCGTGAAGTGGTAGTGGTAAGCGGTGTCCGTACCGCGATCGGGACCTTTGGCGGCAGCCTGAAGGATGTGGCACCGGCGGAGCTGGGCGCACTGGTGGTGCGCGAGGCGCTGGCGCGCGCGCAGGTGTCGGGCGACGATGTCGGCCACGTGGTATTCGGCAACGTGATCCAGACCGAGCCGCGCGACATGTATCTGGGCCGCGTCGCGGCCGTCAACGGCGGGGTGACGATCAACGCCCCCGCGCTGACCGTGAACCGCCTGTGCGGCTCGGGCCTGCAGGCCATTGTCAGCGCCGCGCAGACCATCCTGCTGGGCGATACCGACGTCGCCATCGGCGGCGGCGCGGAAAGCATGAGCCGCGCACCGTACCTGGCGCCGGCAGCGCGCTGGGGCGCACGCATGGGCGACGCCGGCCTGGTCGACATGATGCTGGGTGCGCTGCACGATCCCTTCCATCGCATCCACATGGGTGTGACCGCCGAGAATGTCGCCAAGGAATACGACATCTCGCGCGCGCAGCAGGACGAGGCCGCGCTGGAATCGCACCGCCGCGCTTCGGCAGCGATCAAGGCCGGCTACTTCAAGGACCAGATCGTCCCGGTGGTGAGCAAGGGCCGCAAGGGCGACGTCACCTTCGACACCGACGAGCATGTGCGCCATGACGCCACCATCGACGACATGACCAAGCTCAGGCCGGTCTTCGTCAAGGAAAACGGCACGGTCACGGCCGGCAATGCCTCGGGCCTGAACGACGCCGCCGCCGCGGTGGTGATGATGGAGCGCGCCGAAGCCGAGCGCCGCGGCCTGAAGCCGC
The DNA here is from genome assembly GCF_058787975.1 of Cupriavidus sp. FW305-26. Lineage (NCBI taxonomy): Bacteria > Pseudomonadati > Pseudomonadota > Betaproteobacteria > Burkholderiales > Burkholderiaceae > Cupriavidus > Cupriavidus sp. FW305-26. The sequence goes on along the minus strand of NZ_JBYTAH010000026.1, from coordinate 59,537 downwards.
TGGCCCGCCTGGTGTCGTACGGCCATGCCGGCGTGGACCCGAAGACCATGGGCATCGGCCCGGTGCCGGCGACGAAGATCGCGCTGGAGCGCGCCGGCCTGCAGGTGTCGGACCTGGACGTGATCGAAGCCAACGAAGCCTTTGCCGCACAGGCGTGCGCCGTGACCAAGGCGCTCGGTCTGGACCCGGCCAAGGTTAACCCGAACGGCTCGGGCATCTCGCTGGGCCACCCGATCGGCGCCACCGGTGCCCTGATCACGGTGAAGGCGCTGCATGAGCTGAACCGCGTGCAGGGCCGCTACGCGCTGGTGACGATGTGCATCGGCGGCGGGCAGGGCATTGCCGCCATCTTCGAGCGTATCTGAGGTTAGCCTTGCGCCTGGCTTCGCTGGCGATGAACCTCTGCGCGCTCGGCCTGGCCGCCGTGCTCGCGCTGGCGGGCACGGCGCAGGCAGCGCCGGCGACCGAGCTGTCGACCGGCCCGGTTAACACCGGGCCAGCCGGCGGCGAAGGCCTGGGCATCAACCAGGCCATTCGCGACGGCGAATCCCGGCGCGGCGGCACCTCGCTTTCCACTGGCGCGCCAAAGCCCCTGGCGCCGCGGCCGGAATATGCGTCGCTGCCGGTCTACGTCGGCAAGGTCGGCGACCAGCCGGTGCGGCTGCGCCTGGGCCCCAAGCCTGACGAGCGCGACAGCGTGCGTGGCGAATACGCCGGCCGTGGCGCCGGTGTGCGCCTGCTGGCAGGCGAGTGGGAGGACGGCGCCTTCCTGATGGAGGAGTCCGACGACGGCACCCGCGTATCGGGCAACTGGGAAGGCAGCATCGACGCCAGCGGCGCCGTGCGCGGCACCTGGACCGACGCGTTCAACCCGGCCATCGTGCTGCCGTTCTTTATCCGCCCTCTGGGCGTGCTGGTGATCCCCCCGTTCGACATGAGGCCAAACAGCGGCGTCACTTACGCGCCGCCGCCGCCGAAGTCCTCGATTTCCGGCTGGTAAGCCGCTTGCTGGTGTCCGCCGTTGCCATCGCCGGTGGCGCGGCCGGCATTTGCTGGTAAGCTCGGAGGCTCATCGAGTCTCATTCCTGACCGTGCCACGCTTCTGCCCGGGCGATACCGCCGGGGCAGCGCGCCGTGTCCGGCCAGCAGCCAGCAAGGAAACCGCCGTGTCCGATTCGCCATCCGACAAGCCCGCGTCGCCCGCCCATTACCTGCAAACCGTTGCGGTCCAGCCCGAGCTGGAGATCGCGCCCGGCTTTGCCTCGTTCTCTCCCGCCACGCACCGCGGCTCCACCGTGGTGTTCCGCAACCTCGCCGAACTGCGCGCCCATGGCGACGGTGCCACCACCTACTGGCGCTATGGCCTGCACGCCACGCCCACCAGCGAGGCGCTGTGCCAGCACCTGGCGCTGCTGGAGGGCGCGCGCCACACGCTGCTGCAGCCGTCGGGGCTGGCGGCGATCTCGCTGGTCTACTTCGCGCTGCTCAAGAGCGGCGACGACGTGCTGGTGCCGCACAACGTCTACGGCCCCAACCGCGACCACGGCGAGTGGCTGGCACGCGAATTCGGCGTGACCGTGCGCTACTACGACCCGATGGACGCTGCTGCGATGGCGGCGATGATCCGGCCGAATACGCGCCTGATATGGATGGAGTCGCCCGGTTCGGTGACCATGGAAGTGCCCGACAGCGACGCCATCGTCGCCGCGGCCAGGGCGCACGGCGTGCTGACCGCGATCGACAATACCTGGTCTGCCGGCATCTACTTCCGCCCGTTCGACAAGGGCATCGACATCTCGGTGCAGGCGCTGACCAAGTACCAGTCCGGCGGCAGCGACGTGCTGATGGGCGCGGTGCTGACCTGCGACGATGCGCTGCATGACCGCCTCAAGCGCACCCGCATGCTGATGGGCTGGGGTGTTTCCGCCGATGACTGCCACCTGGTGCTGCGCGGGCTGCCGAGCCTGCCGGTGCGCCTGGCCGCGCATGACCGTGCGGCCCGCGAAGTGGCGGAGTGGCTGCGCCAGCGGCCCGAGGTTGCGCGCGTGCTGCATCCGGCGCTGCCGGACTGCCCCGGCCACGCCAGCTGGCGGCGCGATTTCACCGGTGCCAGCGGGCTCTTTGCCATCATCCTGCGGGCACGCTATACACGCCAGCAGGTGGATGCCTTGGTCGAGGCGCTGCAGCTGTTTGCGATCGGCTGGTCCTGGGGCGGTGCCCACAGCCTGGCCGTGCCGTACCACGTGCAGGGCATGCGCCCGGCGGGCACCTGGCCGCCGGCCGGCTGGCAGGATACCGGCGAACTGGTGCGGCTTTATATCGGCCTGGAAGACACGCGCGACCTGATCGCCGACCTGCGCCAGGCGCTGGAGGCTACGCTGGCCGCGTAAGCGGCCTCAGGCCGGCTGTCTCAGGGCGAGATTGAGCTGGTCGACGACCTCGGCCCAGTCGGCGTCGTCCAGCAGCTCGTCGCGCAGCAGCGTGGCCTGGGCGGGGGTCCAGAACGGTGCCTCGGCCAGCTCGACATCGTCGGGCAGCGGGGCGTGCGTGCCGATAAAGCTGCGGATGCTGGCTTCGTCGGAGGCCAGGCCGAGTTGGGCGAACAGTTCGGAAAACTGGTGGAAGGTCGATTCCATGGCGGCAGGCTCGATGTTGTTGGCCTGAGATAGTGTAGGGCAGGGGCCGGGCTGGTGCTGCCCAGGAAACAAAAACGGACGCTGCTGCGTCCGTTCTTGCGTGCGGGCGCCATGCGCTCAGGGCGTATCCGTGCTGGGCATCGCCTTGGCGCCCGCGGTGGGCCTGGCGGTCTGGGCGGTCTGGGCGGCTTGGGCTGCCCGCGGCATCGCCCAGACCGACTCCGCCGGCCCACTGCGCGCGCGGCGCTGCGTGGCGCGGGCCAGGGCGACAAAGCCCGTGGCCAGCGCGATCGCGCCGATATCGAAGCCGGCGATGATCCAGTGCCCGCTGGGGATGCTGTGCAGCAGGTGGTCGCCGGTCAGGATCGCGTTCGCCAGCGGCACCGTCAGCCACGCCAGCGCGGCGGCGTAGAGCAGTTCCACCGCGGCGCGCACCGGCGGGCGCAGCAGCGCCCAGGCACAGGCCAGGACAAACACCGTGAAATACGTGTAGCTCACCGCGCGTTCCGGCCACAGCAGCGCCGCCGGGAAGCACAGCGCCACGCCGATGCAGCAGCCGATGCACACGCCGACCGTGCCCTGCGCCAGCAGCCGGTGCACGCGCGGCTGCTCGGCCAGGCGCAGCTTGCGCCGTGACTCGATCCACAGCAGGTTGCCCGAATAGAACAGGAAGGCGCCGGCGAGCCCGGCCAGCAGGTAGACCAGCCGCACCGGCAGCTCGCCGAAAGTGCCGAAATGCAGTGCGTACAGCGCGCTGTAGAGCCCGTGGTTGCTGTCGCGCGTGCCGGCGGTCTGGTTGGCGGTCAGCTGGCCCGCGTTGGGCTCGCCGCTGGCGGCATGGATGCCGACCGAGCCCAGGTTGCCGAGTGCCTGCGTGCTGGTGCCGCGCACCTCCACCACGGCGTTGGCGTCGCCATAGCGCTGGAAGCGGAACGACTCGGGCGTGAATCGCTCGCCGCCGTGCTCGCGCGCGATCTGCATCAGCGTTGCCGTGGGCATGGTCGGCACCGCGCGGTTGGCCGCGGCCACTTCCGGCACGGCGGTGGTGGCGCGGGGCACCGCCTCGAACAGGCGGCCATCGAAGGTCAGTGTGTTGAACGCCATCATCAGCACCAGCGACAGGCAGAACAGCGCGCCGGTGATGGCAAAGACCAGGTGGAAAGGCAGGCTGAACAGGCCCAGCACATTGTGGGTGTCCATCCAGAAGCGCTTCAGGTTGCGCCCGGGGCGCACTGCAAACAGGTCCTTCTTCAGCCGTGGCAGGTGCAGCAGCACGCCCGATACCAGTGCCAGCCCGTACAGCACCGAGATCGCGCCCATGAAATAGATGCCGCCGACCGGGATCCCCAGCGAGTAGTGCAGGCTGTTCAGGAATGCCGACAGTTCGCCGATCACCTGGTCGCGCGAGGTGTCGCGCTGCATCGCGGCGCCGCCGGCCAGGCGGGCGTCGGTGGTCATCTGCCACTCGCCGGCCTGGTCCTGCCAGTAGGCCGCGATATTGGGCTCTCCCTCCGACGGCATGATCACGTATGAGCTGGCCGCGGCCTCGGGGTGGATCGCGACCAGCTTCTGCATGAAGCGGTCGACCGCGGCCGGGTCGGTACTGGCCTCGAACTGCGCATTGCCTTTCAGCCGCGACGGCGACTGCCAAACGTGCAGCTCATGGTGGAACACGGTGACCGCCCCGGCAAAGAAGGCGATAAACAGGGCCCAGCCGGCCATCAGGCCGACCCAGGTATGCAGCGTCTGGTACAGGCGCAGGGTTGCGGTTTTCATGATGGCGTTCTCAGGAGGCGGCCAGTGCCGTCGGCGCCAGCCTGGCCAGGCGCAGCAGCCAGAGCGCGCCGAAGCAGAGCAGGTTGGCGCCGCCCAGCCAGACCCAGGCAGTGCGGCTGGAACGGAACAGCAGGCTGGCGCTGATGATGGCCACCCACACCGGCAGGCAGGCCACCACGGCCGCGACGATGCCGGTTTCCCAGCCGCCCGGCAGCCACAGGATCAACAGCGTGCACAGCGCCACCGCCAGCGGCAGCCCGAGCAGCGCACCGGCAAGCCATTTGGTGCCCATTGCGGAGCGGTCTGCGCTCATGCCCGTTGCTCCCGTGCTGCCCGGCGCTTGCGCGCGGCATAGGTGGCGATAAAGGGCCATACCGACAGCGCGCAGGGCACGGTCACCAGGCTGGCGGCAATGGCTGCGGGCCAGCCATCGGTGATGCTCCACAGCCAGGTGCTGACGACGACCAGGACCAGGCCCAGCCAGCCCAGCGTACGCGGTTGCGTGACCCTGCCGGGCGGCAGCAGGACCTGGTTGGGCGCGGCCAGGTACAGGCACGCAGCCGCAGCCAGGCCAAGAAGGACGGCCAGAACTTGCATGGAGAAATGACAGATAAACGAAACATTAATGGTAATGATTCGCATTTGAAGAGGCAAGCGCTAAGTAGACGTTGCGTCTCAGTGGGGATTCATCTGCACTTGGGGGAGGGACTTGCGCTGGCTGTGGCGACGAGTCGCAGGCGGCCCGCGCGGGTGGGGCCGGCCGGGCGCTTGCCGCCCGGCGCGCATTGCCGCGTTGTCCGCGGCCCGGGATCAGTGCGGGAACAGCGCCAGCAGGCCGTCCAGGCCGACGTGGTTGAACGCGACGCTGGCTTGCGTGCGCACCACCGGCTTGGCCCGGAATGCCACCGACAGGCCGGCCACGGCCATCATCTTCAGGTCGTTGGAGCCATCGCCCATGACGATGGCCTGGTCCGGCGTGGCTCCGATCCGGGCGCAGACTTCCTGCACGGTGCGGGCCTTGACGTCGGCGTTGACGATCTCGCCGACGACATTGCCGGTCAGCTTGCCGTCGACGATCTCCAGCGTATTGGCGCGGGTCACGTCGAGCTGGAGCCGTGCCTTGAGCTTCTCGGTGAAATGCACGAAGCCGCCCGACACCAGCAGCGTGCGCAGGCCCAGCGCCTGCACGGTCTGCAGCATGCGCTCGGCGCCCGGCGACAGCCGCAGGCGCTCTTCATAGACGCGGTCCAGCACGCTGGCGTCCAGGCCCTTGAGCAGGGCCACGCGGCGGCGCAGGCTTTCGTTGAAATCGGTGATCTCGCCGCGCATGGCGGCTTCGGTGATGGCCGAGACCTCGGCCTTGAGGCCGCAGAAATCTGCGATCTCGTCGATGCACTCGATCGTGATCAGGGTCGAGTCCATGTCCATCGCCACCAGGTGGAAGTCGGACAGCTTGCGCCCCGCGGGCACCACTGCCCAGTCGATCGCGCGCGGGCCGCAGAAATCGTCCAGCGCATCGCGCAGCGCCGGCGTCAGCGGCGCGCATTCCTCGGCGGCGGCGACGGTCTCGCTGCGCAGCACCAGTTCAGAGGCGCGGGCCAGGGTGCGGGCGGTGTCGAGGTCGGCTGGGGAAAGCGGGGCGGTGCTCTGGAGGATCAGGGGCATGGCGGATGAAGGTCGGGCGCTTGCCGCGCGGGGCTTCAACGCGGCAAAAGCGCTATTGTAGCCCCGCCGCAGCGCCCCGGGCGAGCCGCTCAGCGCTGCGCCATCACCATGTAGTCCACGGTCAGGCTGGACAGGGCGCGCACGCCGTTGATCAGCGCCGGCTCGTCCACATAGAACTCAGGCGAGTGGTTGGAAGGCGCCTTGGTCACATCCTGGCCCTTGGGCGTCACCCCGAGGTTGAAGAACAGGCCCGGGACCTTCTCCTGGTAGAACGAGAAGTCCTCCGACGCGGTCGCCTTGGGCGTGATCATCCAGTTGCCTTCGCCGGCCACGCGCTGCAGCGTGGGCGCCATCTTCTCGGTCAGGGCCGGCTGGTTGATGGTGGCGTTGTACAACTCCACCACGCGGAAGCTGGCCTCGGCGCCGGCGCTGGTGGCGATGGCCTCGGTGGTGCGCTTCATGCGGGCATGGATGTCCTTCTTCATGCCTTCGTCATAGGTGCGCACGGTGCCCATCATCTCGACCTTCTCCGGCACGATGTTCATGCGGTTGCCGCCGTGGATGGTGCCCACGGTAATCACCGACGGCTCCAGCATGGCGTTGACCTGGCGGCTCTGGATGGTCTGCAGGCCCATCACGATCTGTGACGCCACCACGATCGGGTCGATCCCGCCCCACGGCCGCGCGCCGTGGGTCTGGCGGCCCTTGACGTCGATCCAGAACTGGTCGGCCGCCGCCATCGAGGGGCCGCTGCGCCAGCCCAGCTTGCCCGATTCGATGCCGCTGCTCACGTGCAGGCCGAAGATCGCATCGACCTTGGGATTGTCCAGCACGCCCTCGGACACCATCTGCTTGGCGCCCCAGGTGTTGGAGCCATTCGGTTCGAAGTCGGCCGGGCTTTCCTCGGCCGGCTGGAAGATGAACTTGACCGTGCCGGGCAGCTGGTCCTTCATGCCGGCCAGCACCTCGGCGGTGGCCATCAGAATCGCCACGTGCGTGTCATGGCCGCAGGCGTGCATCACGTCCACTTCCTTGCCCAGGTACTGGCCCTTGGCCTTCGACGCGAACGGCACGTCCACGCGTTCCTTGACCGGCAGCGCATCCATGTCGGCGCGCAGCGCCACTACCGGGCCGGGCTTGCCGCCCTTGAGCACGCCGACCACGCCGGTCTTGGCCACGCCCGTCTTCACTTCCATGCCGAGCTTGCGCAGGTGGTCGGCCACGAGCTTGGCGGTGCGCGTCTCGTAGTTGCCCAGTTCCGGATGCTGGTGGATATCGCGGCGCCACGCGATGAGTTGTTTCTCGACGGCCTTGGCGCGGGTTTCGATCTGGGCGTGCAGGGTTTCGGCGCCTTGCGCCTGGGCCTGCGCGGTGTTGCAGAGCAGGCCGGTGGCGAGCGCCACGGTGGCGAGCGCGAAGCGGGTGGTGGGACGGGATGCGGAATCACGGACAGCCATGCAAGGTCTCCTTCGTTGTTGTTGGTGTGATGCAGGCGGTGTGGCGGCGCGCGGCAAGTGCAAAGCGCCGGGAAAAGCGGATTGGTTGCTCCCCTCTCCCGCAAGCGGGAGAGGGGAGCAAAGCTCTGGCATGCCCGGCAGTCAGCTCACGCGCAAGCTGTCGACCACCTTGTGCAGGAACGCCTCGCAAGCAGCCAACTGCTCCAGCGCAACAAACTCATCCGGCTTGTGCGCCTGCTGGATATCACCAGGCCCGCACACCACGGCCGGAATGCCGGCGCGCTGGAACAGGCCGGCCTCGGTGCCGTAGGCCACCTTGTTGGTGTCGCGGTCGGCGGTCAGCGCGCGCACCAGCTGCGTGATGGCTTCCTGTTCGGCCACGTCCAGCGACGGCGCGGCGGCGATCTTGCTCAGCGTCAGGCCGGCGTCGGCATGCTCGGCGCGCATCTTCGGCAGCAGCACGTCGTTGGCGTAGGCCTGGATGCGGGCGTAGATGGCTTCGGGATCCACGCCGGGCAGGTTGCGGAACTCGAACACGAACTCGCACAGTGCCGGGATGGTGTTCAGCGCGATGCCGCCCTGGATGGTGCCGGTCTGCGCGGTGGTGTAGGGCACGTCGAAGGCCTGGTCGTAGGGGCCGTTGGCCTTGAACTCATCGGCGATGTCGCGGATGAAGCAGATCAGGCGCGCGGCGTATTCGATCGCATTGACGCCGCGCGGCGTCAGCGACGAGTGCGCGGCCTGGCCCCTGACGCAGCAACGGTAGGCGTTGATGCCCTTGTGCGCCACGATCACGCGCATGCTGGTGGGTTCGCCGACGATGCAGCCGCCGGGCGTCACGCCGCGGTCGCGCAGTTCGGCCAGCAGGTAGGGCGCGCCCATGCAGCCGATCTCCTCGTCGAAGGACAGCGCGTAGTGGACCGGCTCGCGCAGCCTGGCCTGCAGGATGGCCGGCAGCAGCGACAGGCTGGTGCCGATAAAGCCTTTCATGTCGCAGGTGCCGCGGCCGTAGAGCTTGCCGTCGCGCACCACCGGCTTGAACGGGTCGGTGGTCCAGTCCTGGCCGTCCACCGGCACCACGTCGGTATGGCCGGAGAGCACGATGCCGCCGTTGGTATTGCCGTCGGCGGCGGGCACGGTGACGAACAGGTTGGCCTTGTCCTGCTGCGGGTTGTAGCTCAGATGCGGCTTCAGCCCCTTGGCCAGGAAATGGTCGCGCACCGACTCGATCAGGCCCAGGTTGGAGTTGCGGCTGGTGGTGTCGTACGCGACCAGCCGCTGGGTCCATTCAAGCGCGCTGCCGCGCGCGGCGGTTTCGGTGACGGGCTGACGGGAAGAAGCGGCTTGGGCGGGCATGGGGGCGTTATCGCTAACTTGTTAAGGAATCGATGCTACACCCGGCCGCGCGCCGCGTCCATGCAGGATACGCATGACCCCTACGCCAGTTGCCGCAACGTATGCTTGATGGTCTGCGCGCGGATCGCCACGTCCGGCATTTTGGCCTCGATGCGCAGCTTGTCCTGCCCGGCCAGCTTGATATGGCGGTTCTTCTGCACCAGGTCGATGATGCGCATCGCGTCGATCGGCGGGTTGGGCACGAACTGCACGCTGATGGTGGCCTCGCCCGCGTCGATCTTGCGCACGCCCAGCGGTGCCGCGGCGATGCGCAGCCGGTGGGTCTCGACCAGCGCCTGCGCCTGCGCCGGCAGTCGGCCGAAGCGGTCGATCAGCTCTTCCTGGATATCGTCCACGCGCTCGGCGGTCTCGCAGTTGGCCAGTCGCTTGTACAGCGACAGCCGCTCGTGCACGTCGGCGCAGTAGTCGTTGGGCAGCAGCGCCGGCGTGCCCAGGTTGATCTCGGTGGTCGCGGCCAGCGGCGCCATCAGGTCGGGTTCCTTGCCGGCCTTGAGCGCCTTGACCGCGGCGTTGAGCATGTCAGTGTAGAGCTGGAAGCCGATCTCGTGGATCTCGCCCGACTGCTTGTCGCCCAGCACCTCGCCCGCGCCGCGGATTTCCAGGTCATGCATGGCCAGGTAGAAGCCCGAGCCCAGTTCCTCCATCTGCTGGATCGCTTCGAGCCGGCGCTGCGCCTGCTTGGTCAGGCCCTCGACATCATGCACCAGCAGGTAGGCATAGGCCTGGTGGTGCGAGCGCCCGACCCGGCCGCGCAGCTGGTGCAGCTGCGCCAGGCCGAACTTGTCCGAGCGGTGGATCAGGATGGTGTTGGCGGTCGGCACGTCGATGCCGGTCTCGATGATGGTGGTGCACAGCAGGATGTTGTCGCGGCGCGCGACGAAGTCGCGCATCACGCGCTCCAGCTCGCGCTCATGCATCTGGCCGTGCGCGACGGCAATGCGCGCTTCGGGCACCAGCTCGGCCAGCCGCGCGCGCTTGTTCTCGATGGTCTCGACCTCGTTGTGCAGGAAGTAGACCTGGCCGCCGCGCTTGAGCTCGCGCAGGATGGCCTCGCGGATCACGCCGTCTTCCTCGCGCCGCACGAAGGTCTTGATCGCCAGCCGCTTCTGCGGCGCGGTCGCGATCACCGAGAAGTCGCGCAGGCCTTCCAGCGCCATGCCCAGCGTGCGCGGGATCGGCGTGGCGGTCAGGGTCAGCACGTCGACCTCGGCGCGCAGGGTCTTCAGCGCCTCCTTCTGGCGCACGCCGAAGCGGTGTTCCTCGTCGATGATGACCAGCCCCAGGCGCTCGAACCTGACCTGGTCGGACAGGATCTTGTGGGTGCCGATGACGATGTCGACGGTGCCTTCGTTGATCTGCCTGATGGCCGCGTCGATTTCCTTCTTGGTCTTGAAGCGCGACAGCTCGACGATGCGCACCGGCCATTCGGCGAAGCGGTCGGACAGCGTCTGGAAGTGCTGCTCGGCCAGCAGCGTGGTCGGCGCCAGCATCGCCACCTGCTTGCCGCCCAGCACCGCGACAAAGGCCGCGCGCAGCGCCACCTCGGTCTTGCCGAAGCCCACGTCGCCGCACACCAGCCGGTCCATCGGCTTGCCCGAGGTCATGTCGGCGATCACCGCGGCAATCGCGGCGGCCTGGTCCGGCGTTTCCTCGAAGCCGAAGCTTTCGGCGAAGGTCTCGTAGTCCTTGGGCGAGAGCGGGAAGGCAAAGCCCTCGCGCGCGGCGCGGCGCGCGTACAGGTTGAGCAGCTCGGCGGCGGTGTCGCGGATCTGCTGGGCTGCCTTGCGCTTGGCCTTGTCCCACTGGCCCGAGCCCAGGTGGTGCAGCGGCGCGGTATCGGGATCGGCGCCGGAATAGCGCGAGATTACATGCAACTGGTGCACCGGCACATACAGCTTGCTGCCCTTGTCGTAGTCCAGGTGCAGGAATTCCTCGTCGCCCTGGCCCATGTCGAGCGTGACCAGGCCCTGATAGCGGCCGATGCCGTGCTCGCTGTGCACCACCGGGTCGCCGATCTTCAACTCGGCCAGGTCGCGCACCATCGAGTCGACGGCGGAGGCCTGCTCCTGCTTGCGGCGGCCGGTGCGGCGCGCGGTGCCGGCGTACAGCTCGGCCTCGGTGACAAAGGCGATCCGCCCCTGCGGCAGCGCAAAGCCGCTCTGCAGCGGCGCCACCGCGATCGAGAAATGCGCTTCGCCGGCCAGGAACGCGGCAAAGTCGTCCACCGGCTGCGGGCGCAGGCCGCTTTCGGCAAAGAGCTGCAGCAGGGTCTCGCGCCGCCCGGCCGAGTCGGCGCACATCAGCACGCGGGTCTGCTGGTCGAGCAGCAGCGCTTCCAGATTGACCAGCGGATCATCGGCGCGGCGGTTCACCGCGACGTCGGGCAGGATGGCCGAGAACGCGGCCTGGTCCGCGTTCGCTTCGGCCTGCAGCACCAGGCGCGCCATCGGCTTGGCGGCGACGAAGAACTGCTCCTCGGACAGGAACAGGTCCGCTGGCGGCAGCAGCGGGCGCTCGCGGTCGTGCCGCATGAAGTTGTAGCGCTGCGTGGTGTCGGCCCAGAAGCGGCGGATGGCCTCGTCGACATTGCCGGCGAACGCGAGCTGCGTATCGGCGGGCAGGTAGTCGAACACGGTCGCGCTCTGCTCGAAGAACAGCGGCAGGTAGTACTCGATGCCGGCCGACGGCACGCCGTTGCCGATGTCCTTGTAGATCGGCGACTTGGTTGGGTCGCCTTCGAACAGCTCGCGCCAGCGGCCGCGGAAGGCGGTGCGCGCGGCTTCGTCGAGCGGGAACTCGCGCCCGGGCAGCAGCCGCACCTCCTTGACCGGGTACAGGCTGCGCTGGGTGTCGGGGTCGAAGGCGCGGATGGTCTCGATCTCGTCGCCGAACAGGTCGATCCGGTACGGCAGCGCCGAGCCCATCGGGTACAGGTCGATCAGGCCGCCGCGCACGCTGTATTCGCCGGGGCGCATCACCGCGCTGACGTGCTCGTAGCCGGCCAGCGTGAACTGGGCCTTGAGCGCCGCTTCATCCAGCCGCTCGCCCTGCTTGAAGAAGAAGGTGTAGGCGGCCAGGAACGCGGGCGGCGCCAGCCGGTACAGCGCGGTGGTGGCCGGCACCAGCATCACGTCGCATTGCCCGGTCTGGATGTCGTGCAGCGTGGCCAGGCGCTCTGATACCAGGTCCTGGTGCGGCGAGAAGCTGTCGTAGGGCAGGGTTTCCCAGTCGGGCAGCAGGCGCACGCGCAGTTCGGGCGCGAACCAGGGGATTTCCTCGGCCAGGCGCTGGGCATCGACCGCGTGGGAGCAGACTACGGCCAGCATCGGCGCGCGCTCGCGGTGCTGCCGAGCGTACGCGGCCACAGCCAGCGCATCGGCCGAGCCGCGCAGGCCCGCCACGCTGTGGCGCAGCCCCGGCTTGACCAGCGGCAGGTTGACAAAGGGGAAGGCGGGCTTGGCGTCAGGCATGTCGGCAGCGGGGCGTTCAAAACGACGACACCCCGCCGGCATTGCGGGCGGGGGTCGGGGCAGGGGACCTCAACGGCCCGTGGCGCCTGCCGGGCACGCGTCAATGCGGAATGGCGCGGCATGGCGACGGGCAAGGGCCGTATTATAGAATGCGCACCGGTTGTCCCGCTGGCCATGCCGGCCAGCAGGCGCCCGCGCCTCTTTCACTCAACGCCGATCCTGTGCCCGCTCGCCGCTTTGCCCTGATTCCCTGTGCCGGTACCGGCAGCCGCGCCGGCGGCGCCGTTCCCAAGCAATACCAGACCGTGGCCGGCCGGCCGATGATCTGGTACGCGCTGGCGGCGTTCTCGGCGTGCGACGCCATCAACGCCACCGCGCTGGTGCTGGCGCCCGACGACATGCCGCTGGAATCGCGCTTCGGCGCGGCCGCCTTTGCCGGGCTGCGCTTCGATACCGCCTTTGTCGGCGGCGAGACCCGCCATGCCTCGGTGCTGGCCGGGCTGCACCACCTGGCGCAGCTGGGCGCGACCGACAGCGACTGGGTGCTGGTGCACGATGCCGCGCGCCCGGGCCTGACCCCGGCAATGATCCATGCGCTGGTGCGCGCGGTGGAAAGCGACGGCGACGACGACCCGGACGCCGCCATCGGCGGCATCCTGGCGGTGCCGGTGCCCGACACGCTCAAGCGCGCCCAGGACGACGCCCGTATCGGCGCCACGGTGCCGCGCGAGGGCCTGTGGCAGGCGCAGACGCCGCAGATGTTCCGCCTGGGCGTGCTGCGCCAGGCGCTGCAGGACGCCATGGCGGCCGGCGCGGTGGTGACCGACGAGGCCAGCGCGATCGAGCGTCTGGGGCTGCATCCGCGGCTGGTCAACGGCTCGCTGCGCAATTTCAAGGTGACCTACCCGGAGGACTTCGCACTGGCCGAAGTGCTGCTGGGCAACGATGGCAAAGGAGCCTGACCGCATGATGCCTTTCGATATCCGGGTGGGACAGGGCTATGACGTCCACGCGCTGGTGCCCGGCCGCAAGCTGATCCTGGGCGGGGTCGAGATTCCGCACGACCGCGGCCTGCTGGGCCATTCCGATGCGGATGCGCTGCTGCACGCGGTCACCGACGCGCTCTTCGGCGCGGCCGCGCTGGGCGATATCGGCCGCCATTTCCCCGACACCGACGCGCAGTTCGCCGGCGCCGACAGCCGCGTGCTGCTGCGCGAGGCCGCGCGCCGCGTGCGCGAGGCGGGCTATGAAATCGGCAATGTCGATGCCACCGTGATCGCGCAGGCGCCCAAGCTGGCGCCGCATATCGGGGCGATGGTGGCGAACCTGGCGGAGGACCTGGGGATTGCGCGCGGGCGTTGCAACGTCAAGGCCAAGACCAACGAGAAGCTGGGCTTCGAAGGGCGCCAGGAGGGCATCGTGGCGCAGGCCGCGGTGCTGCTCTGGCGCGCCTCGGTGGGCGACGCGCAGGACTGATCAGGGGCGCGCCGCGTCTGGCGCCGTGGCGTTTTCCGGCGGGATGGCGTAGGTATAGTCGATCAGGCGGGCCATTGCGCCGGTGCGCGCACCGGCTTCGGTGCGCTTGGTGAAGCCCATCTGCTGGCACAGCCGGATGGCCGATGCCATTTCCGGCATGGTGCGCACCACCAGCGTTGACGCGCCGATATCGCGCGCGCGCTGGATGCAGATCTGCATCAGCGTGCGGCCCAGGCCCAGGCCGCGCGCCTGCGGGCTGACCGACAGCAGCCGGGCTTCCGGCTGGGTCAGGGTGATGGTGCTGCCGTCCAGTGCCGGCAGCGTGGCGCCCGGATGGCAGAACAGCACGGCGCCCATGATGCCGTGATCGGTCTCCGCCACCCACCATTCCATATCCGGATGGCTGGTCGCCAGCACTGCCTGCATGCCGCGCTGGAACGACGCGCGGCAGTCTTCCATGATGGCCAGCTCATATTGCCCGTAGGCTTGTTGCGTGACGGCGGCGATGTCGCCCCAGTCATGCACCGCCGCGAGGCGGTAGTGGAAACGGGGGGAAGTCGGCGAAGGCAGGGTCATGGCAGCCTGAAAGTGCGTGTCCTGCCTGGATTGTAGGCCGATCGCCGCACCTGTGCAGCCCTGGCGCGGGGCGGTTGCAGGATGGGAACAGCCGGCAACTCCTGATGGGAAGCTGCCGGCTGCTGTGCTACGGCGCCCGTGGCAGGGCGCCGCGGAGGGCGCGGGGGCGCGCTGTGGCGGGGCTTATTGCGCGGCGATCACGTTGGCGGCGGCCACGATCACGGCGGCAATGCGGCCGACATCGCGCAGTTGCTGCGCGGTCATGCCCTGTTCATTCTTCAGCAGCTGGTAGTGCGACTTCACGCAGAAGTGGCACTTGCCCACGATCGAGGCGGCCAGTGCGTACATCTCGAAACGGCGCTTGTCCACGCCGCCATGGGTGGCAAAGGCGTTCATGCGCAGGCCGGCCGGCTGGCTGGCCAGGTCGGGATCGTCGGCCATTTCGACGTACGGGTACCAGGTGTTGTTCATGCCCATCAGCGCGGCCGCGGTCAGCGCGCCGTTGGTTTCCTCGGGCGACAGCACGCCGGCGTTGCGGATGGCATCCACCAGCACCTTGCTCTGCGCCGCAAATGCCGCCGCCAGTGCCACACCGACCGCATCGTTGCCTTCCAGCGAAGAGCGCGCGATGGTGCCGTCCACGTTCAGGCGGATGTCCTTGGCGTAATCGGGGATGAGATTCTTAATCGTGCTGAGGAATTCCATTTATTTCTCCTATCGATACGGGCCCAAAAAACCCGCGCAAGCGGGTTTTGATGCGGAGGGCAGCGCCCTCCGCGAATCGCCAAGGTGTGTCTGGCGACTGATAGCAAATTACAGCGTGGCGCCACCAACGGCACGGTTGCACGGGCACAGCTCGTCCGTTTGCAGACCGTCCAGGATACGCAGGACTTCTTCCGGGTTGCGGCCCACGTTCAGGTTGTTCACCGACACATGCTGGATCACGTTGTCCGGGTCGACGATGAAGGTCGCGCGCAGGGCAACGCCGGCAGCGTGGTCACGCACGCCCAGCTGGTCGATCAGCGAACCGGTCACGTCGGCGAACTGCCACTGGTTCAGCTTGTTCAGGTCCTTGTGTTCGCGGCGCCATGCCAGCTTGACGAATTCGTTGTCGGTCGAGCCGCCCAGCACGATCGCGTCGCGGTCGGCGAAGTCGCCGTTCAGCTTGGCGAAGGCAACGATTTCGGTCGGGCAGACGAAGGTGAAGTCCTTCGGGTAGAAGTAGATGATCTTCCACTTGCCTTCGAACGACTTTTCGGTGATGTCTTCGAAAGCCGACTGGCCGTTCTCTTCGTGATTGTTGAAACCCGGCTTGACACCGACGACGTGGAAGGCTTCGAGCTTGTCACCAACGGTCTTCATAGACTATCTCCTGATACGGTTGCAATGAGAGCGGTGCTGCTGCCGCGCGGCTGGCGTGGGCCGGCTACGCGGCTTACCGCGACAAAACGTGATTATGCGTCATCACCAGGTGCCGGGCTAATTGATATTCTCAAAGAGCCCGATAGGCAAGCCATGTGACGCCTGGAGCGAATCCCGGCATGGGAAGCCGCGGCATCAGCCAGGCGGCTTCGATGCGGAAGGGCAAGTATGCCATGCGCGCTGGGCCCGCTTATGGCAAGTTGGTGACGATTGCGGCGAGTTCAACCCGCCGGGTTCAGGCCGGATGCATGACGGGCTCCACTCGTTGCGCCCGGAAGATCACCAGCGTGGCAACCAGTCCGCACAGCGCGGCGAACATCAGCCACAGCCCCGGCGCCGCCTTGTTGCCGGTGGCGTGGATCAGCCAGGTCGAGATTGCCGGAGTGAAGCCGCCGAACAGCGCCGTGGCCAGGCTGTAGGCCAGCGAGAAGCCGGTGGTGCGCACCGCGGGCGGCATGATCTCGGTCAGCGCCACCACCATGGCGCCGTTATAACTGCCGTACAGGAACGACAGCCACAGCTCCACCATCAGCAGCCGCGAGAACGACGGCTCGGCCACCAGCCATGACACGGCGGGGTACGCGGTCAGCAGCGTTGCCACGGTGAAGAACACCAGCAGTGGCTTGCGTCCGATGCGGTCCGACAGCGCGCCCATCAGCGGCAGCCAGATGAAGTTGGACAGGCCCACGCACATGGTGACGATCAGGTTGTCGGTGTCGTCCAGCTTCAGCACGGTCTTGCCGAAGGTCGGCGTGTATGCGGTGATCATGTAGAACGACACCGTGGTCATCACCACCATCATGCAGCCGGCCAGGATGATGCGCCAGTTGTCCAGCATCGAGCGGTAGATCTCGTCGATGGCGGGGCGGTGCTTGCGCGCCTTGAAGGCCTCGGTCTCTTCCAGCGAACGGCGGATCAGGAACAGGAACGGCACGATCAGGCAGCCCACCAGGAAGGGAATGCGCCAGCCCCATTCATCCATTTGCGCCGGAGCCAGCGTGGCGTGCAGGATCACGCCCAGCAGGCCGGCGAAGATCACCGCCACCTGCTGGCTGCCCGATTGCCACGCGACATAGAAGCCCTTGCGGCCAGGCCTGGCGATTTCCGACAGGTAGACCGAGACGCCGCCCAGCTCAACACCCGCGGAGAAGCCCTGCAGCAGGCGCCCGGCCAATACCAGCAGCGGCGCGGCCACGCCAATGGTGGCGTAGCCCGGCACGCAGGCAATCAGCAACGTGCCCATGGCCATCAGCGCCAGCGTCATGATCAGGCCCTTGCGGCGGCCATGGCGGTCGATGTAGGCGCCCAGCACGATCGCACCCAGCGGCCGCATCAGGAAGCCCGCGCCAAAGGTGGCGAGCGAAAGCATCAGCGAGGCGAACTCGTTGCCGCTGGGAAAGAAGGTCCTGGCGATGGCGGCCGCGTAGAAGCCGTACACCATGAAGTCATACATTTCCAGGAAGTTGCCGCTGACGACGCGGAACACGGTGCGGAACCCGTGCTGCCCGGCGGGGGTAGCTGCGGAGGTATCTGACATGGCTGTCTCTCAGGCACCGCCGGCGGTCCCGGCGGCATGATGGTTCGGAGAAGTCAGCCAGGCGTGCGCGGGTCACGCCGTGTGGGAAGGATTTCGCCGCGCGCCTGATGACGGGCGCCAGTGTGCGCCGCGACCCTGTCATTGCCCTGACGAATGCCTTTCAGAAGGCTATCAAATGCTGTCGAAAACCTGTCAATGCGCCGCGGATGGCGCTCAGGCCGCGCTCAGCTGACGCTCAGGCGCGCCGGAAGCAGGCGCTGACCACCAGCCCCGTGGCCGGGGCGGGGCGGTTGGCCAGCAGCAGCCGGCCGCCGTTGCGCTGCATGATGCGGTTGACGATGGACATGCCCAGCCCGGCGCCCTTGGCCTCGCTGCGCGCGGCGTCGAGCCGGTAGAAGGGCCGCGTCAGCAGCGACAGCTGGCCGTCGGGCACGCCGTTGCCGTGGTCGGCCACGGTCAGCACGGCTTCCTTGTCGTCCACGCGCGTCGAGATCTCGACCACGGCCATGCCGCTTTGCTCGTCCTTGGCATAGCGGCGCGCGTTCTCGACCAGGTTGTCCAGGATGCGCTGCACTTCCATGCGGTTTGCCACGGCCATCACCGGCTCATTGGCGCGCACGTGCACGCGCACGTCGTCGTGCGCGGCGTAGACGCCCACGGCATCGTGCACCAGCGCCGACAGGTCAACCGGTTCCACGGTTTCCAGCGGCGGGCGCGCGTAGTTGAGGAACTGTCCGATGATAGCGTCCATCTGCTCGATGTCGGCGATCATGGCGTCGCGCGTGGGGGTGTCCATCGGCGACATCTCGGTTTCCAGGCGCAGGCGCGTCAGCGGCGTGCGCAGGTCGTGCGAGATGCCGGCCAGCATCACCACGCGGTCGTCGTCGAGCTGGCGCAGGTCGCGCACCATCTGGTTGAAGCTGTGGTTGGCCAGCGCCACCTCACTGGCGCCGTGCTCTGGCAGCGGCGGCGGGTCGCCGCCGGCGCCGATCGCGCGGGCGGCGTTGGCCAGCCGCTTGAGCGGGTAGTTGACGCGCGCGGTGATAAAGGCCGCGCCGATGATCGACAGCAGCAGCGCGGCAATACTCCACCACAGCCACTGGATGCCGGGCACGCGCTCGAAGCGCTCGGGGCTGATCGCCACCCAGTAGTCGTCGCCCTCGATCTCGAAGCTGACCCACACGCCGGGAATGTCGTTGACGGTGGTGGCCAGCACCGTGTCCTCGCCCAGGCGGCTGCGGATCTCCTGCTGCACCAGGGTGGTCAGGAACGGGTTGGCGGTGGGCGCGGCGAAGTCGTCGTCCTTCTCGCGCGGATAGACCTTGATGCCTTCGTTCTGCACCAGGTCGAGCAGCAGGAAGCGCCGCCGCGCGGGGTCGGAATAGAGCAGCGCGGCGCGCGTGAGCTTGACCACGCTGACCACCTGCATGGCGATCTGCTGCGCGCGCGGGGCGCGTTCGAACAGCCGGTAGCTCTGGAACCAGATGCCCAGCGAAATCGCCAGCAGCAGGGCGATAAGCATGAAGGTTCGCCAGAACAGCGAACCAAAGAACCGCGTTGCGGTTCTGCCGATAACGGTCGCCACGATGGGAACAGCGGCCGTAATCGGTTACTTCACGCCATCGGGGATGAAGACGTAGCCCAGGCCCCACACCGTCTGGATAAAACGGGGGTTGCTCGGGTCCGGCTCGATCAGCTTGCGCAGGCGCGAGATCTGCACGTCCAGGCTGCGGTCGAAGACTTCATATTCACGGCCGCGCGCCATTTCCATCAGCTTCTCGCGCGACAGCGGCTGGCGCGGATGGCGGGCGAACACCTTGAGGACCGAGAACTCGCCGGTGGTCAGCGTGATTTCCTCGTCGTTCTTGGTCAGCGTGCGCGTGGCCAGGTTCAGCACGAAGTCGCCGAAGGCGAAGGTCTCGGGCGTTTCCGACGGGGCGCCGGGCACTTCGGCCGGGCCCTTGCGGCGCAGCACCGCGTGGATGCGCGCAATCAGTTCGCGCGGGTTGAAGGGTTTGGGCAGGTAGTCGTCGGCGCCCATCTCCAGGCCGACGATGCGGTCCACGTCCTCGCCCTTGGCGGTGAGCATGATGATCGGGGTCTGGTCATTGGCCCCGCGCAGCCGGCGGCAGATCGACAGGCCGTCTTCACCCGGCATCATCAGGTCCAGCACCAGCAGGTCGAAACGCTCGCGCAGCCAGAGCTTGTTCATCGCGGTGGCGTTTTCCGCCACCAGCACGGTGAAACCCTGTTCGCCCAGATAGCGGCGCAGCAAATCGCGCAGACGCGGGTCATCGTCGACGACAAGAATCTTGTGGCTGGTATTTTCCATGGCGGTATCTTAGCGACTATCGCTTTCGCTCAAAATGGCTTAACAAAACGTTACATACTTTACCCCGTGGTATGGCAGTGTGCACCAATCGTGCGATTACACTGCGCAATCCGTCTTTTTGGGCGCCATGCGCGGCAGATTTCCACGCATTTGCACCAGACGAACCACTGCCTCGCCCAGCCTGCCTCGCCCGCGCTGGCGCGATGCTTGCAGAGGGTGCGGCGCCGGACGGGGTACCGGAATTCCCGGCTTCAGGGCAGTCCGTCCAGTCTGTCCAAAGACTGCTTTTTCCCGAAGCCAAAGATCGCCATTATCAATGAAAGTGAACCGAACCCGGCACGGGCATCCGCAGCATGGTATCGCCGGCGCCTGCCTTGCGCTGGCGCTGGCCGTGCTGGCGCTGTGCATTCCGGCCGGGACGGTGCAGGCGCAATCGGCCGGCATGGCCAACCTGCTCAAGCGCCACCCGTCGACCCAGGCCAGCGATCCCGGCAACAGCCAGCGCGAGGCGCGGGCCCGTGCCGAGCGCCATCGCGCCGAGCAGCGCGACGCCGAGCGCCGGCGCGGTGACGAACGCGGCGGCTCGCGCCTGTCGCCGGACGAGCGCCGCAAGCTGCGCAAGAACCTTTACGACTTCGGGCGCGATATCTACCAGGGCGGCTGATCCGTTCTTATCGTGCCGCGCCCTCCATGGTACGCCACTGTGGCGCTTAGCCGCGCGGCTGGAAGTGCCGCAGGAAATCCACGAAGACCTCCGCCGCCAGCTGGGCATCCTCCGCCGTGATGGTTTCCAGCGGGTTGTGGCTGATGCCGCCGTTGCCGCAACGCACGAACAGCATGGCCACGTCGGTGATGCGCTGCATCATCATGGCGTCGTGGCCGGCGCCGGAGGGCAGCTCGAAGGCCTGCAGCCCGCGCTTCTTCAGCACCGCCCCGAACTGGTCCATCAGCCAGCGCGCGCACGGCGCGTTGTTGACCGGCGGCACGCGCTCCACCTGGGCGGCCAGCCCGCGCCGTTCCGCGATCTGGCCGATGCCGGCCACGATGTCGGCGATGGCGGCCTCGCGGATGCTATCCTCGCCGGCGCGAATATCCATCGAGAAGGTGCAGGCCGCCGGGATGACATTGCTCGACCCGTTGGGCACCTGCAGCTGACCCACCGTACCGACCAGCGTCGGCGCCGCCGTGCAGCGCTGCTCCACCAGCAGGATCATCTCCGCCGCGCCCGCGGCGGCGTCGCGGCGCATGCCCATCGGCGTGGTGCCGGCGTGGCTGGCCAGGCCTTCGACCCGCACCGCAAAGCGGCTGCTGCCCGCGATCTGGGTGACCACGCCCAGCGGCAGGCCGTGGTGCAGCAGCACCGGGCCCTGCTCGATATGCACTTCGACAAAGCCCAGCAGCGACGCCGGATCGACCGCGGCGGCGCGCAGGGCCTGCAGATCGCCCGCGCCGGGCAGGTCCGATGCCGCCAGCGCCTCGCGCAGCGTGATGCCGTCCGCGTCCTGGCGCTCCAGCAGGGTGGGATCGAAGCGGCCCGCCAACACGCTGCTGGCCAGGAAGCTGGTCTTGAAGCGCAGGCCTTCCTCTTCGGCGAACCCCACCACTTCAAAGTGATAGGGCAGGCGGATGCCGGCCTGGTTGAGCGCGCCGACCACGGCGATCGGCAGCACGATGCCAAGCCGTCCGTCATAGCGCCCGCCATTGCGCACGGTGTCGAAGTGCGAGCCGGTCATCAGCACGCGCGCGTCGGGCACGGCCGGGTCGGCCGCATAGCGGCCGATGACGTTGCCGATGGCGTCGATCCGCACCTGCATGCCGGCCGCCTCCATCCACTGCGCAAGCCGGGCCTGCGCGGCGCGGTGGGCCGGGGTCAGGTAGGCGCAGGTGAGGCCGCCTTCCATGTCGGAGAAACTGGCGAGCTGGTCGGCGTGGGCAAGGATGGTGTCGCCGAGGGAGGCGGATGTCTGCGTCATGGCGGTACGGCTTGGCGGGTCGGACAGAAAAGAGAGCAGGACGCTAGCTGTTGCGCACCCAGGTCTTCCAGGCAATCCACAGCTTGCGCAGCGGGGTCAGCGCGATGCGCTGGTTCAGCACCTGGAACTGGCTGGCTTCCAGTTCGTCGAGCAGCGCGTGGTAGATCGCGCCCATCAGCAGGCCGGCACGCTGGGCGCGGCGGTCCTGCTTCGGCAGCAGCGCCAGTGCCTCATGGTACAGCGCGCGGGCACGGCCGGCGTGGTACTGCATCAGCGCGACAAAGCGCTCGGAATGCTGACCCTTCAGGATCTCGGATGCAGGCACCTGGAACTGCTGCAGGGTATTGACCGGCAGGTAGATGCGCCCGCGCCGCGCGTCCTCGCCGACGTCGCGCAGGATATTGACCAGTTGCAGCGACTGGCCAAGCCTCTCGGCAAACACCAGCGTCTGCGGGTCGGTATAGCCGAACAGCCGCGCGCTGAGCGTGCCGACCACGCCGGCCACGCAATGGCAGTAGCGGGCCAGCCCGGGCTCGTCCAGGTAGCGGGTCTGGGTCAGGTCCATTTCCATGCCTTCCAGCACTTCGGACATCTCGCCCTGGGGCAGGCCGGCGCTGCGCACATGCGGCTGCAGGGCCTTGGTGGTCGGGTGGGTCGGCTCGCCCTCGAACAGGCGGCGCAGTTCGGCGCGCCACCAGTCCAGCTGCTGGTGGGCCAGGCCTGCGTCATGGCTGTCGTCGACCACGTCGTCGACTTCGCGGCACCAGGCGTACAGCGCGGTGATGGCGCGGCGGCGCTCGGCCGGCAGGAACAGGAAGCTGTAATAGAAGCTCGAGCCGCTCTGGGCGACTTTCTCTTGGCAATACTGATCGGGCGTCACGCCGGTCTCGGGTCGAAGATGTGGGGGGAAGCGCCAGCGGCGCGGCGGATTGTAGCATCGCGCCGGGCAGGGTATGGTCGCGCATGCCGAAGCCTGTCGGCGCAGTTCACCAGCCCGGAACGGCAACTGAGTCTTCATTCCAGCGGTTTCGTCGCCTGCCGTTTGACGCACCCGGGGGTCGTCGTTATATTACTGACCGGAAAGTTATTTATTGCCGATGCCGGCTGCGCGCGGCCATTCCGCGCGCCCCGACGACTTCCCGGGCGCAGGGGATTTGCGGTCACCGGCCAGTCTTGTCAGTTGTTCCATCCGACTCGTTGCCTACCGATGCCAGTGCTTTGCCAAGTGCCGGAAGTTGCGGCTGCAGATTCTCCTGTTGTTACGATGCCGCCGCGCCACCTCGGTCGAGGCGTGACCGTAGCCGCACTTTTGATGGCCAGCCTGCTGGCCCTGACCGGCTGCGGCAAGAAGGCCGAGCCGGCGCCGGAGGTGCGCCCGGTGCGCCTGATGCAGCTGAGCCCGCACAACGGCAAGACCGCCTTCGAGTTCTCCGGCGACGTGCGCCCGCGCGTGGAGTCGCGGCTGGGCTTCCGCGTCGGGGGCAAGATCGCCGCCAGGCTGGTGGATGTGGGCGCGGTGGTCAGCAAGGGCCAGCCGCTGGCGCGCCTGGATCCCACCGACCTGTCGCTGGCCGAGGCCGGCTCGCGCGCCCAGTTCGAGGCCGCGAAGACTGACCGTGACCTGGCCGCCGCCGACCTGAAGCGCTACAACGACCTGTTCGCCAAGGGCTTCATCAGCGCTGCCGAGCAGCACCGGCGCCAGGCCAACTATGACGCCGCCGAATCGCGGCTGCGCCAGGCCCAGGCCGGGCTGCGCAGCCAGTCCAACCAGACCGGCTACTCGGTCCTGCATGCCGATGCCGACGGCGTGGTCACGGCGATCGATGCCGAGGTGGGCCAGGTGGTGACGCCCGGCCAGCCGGTGGTGCGCGTGGCGCAGACGGCAGAGAAGGAAGTCGCGATCGGCCTGCCCGAAGACCAGGTCGACCTGCTGCGCGGCATTACCGACGTGACCATCCATACCTGGGCCGAGCCGCAGCGCACGCTGCCTGGCCGCGTGCGCGAGATTGCCGCGGCGGCCGACCCGGTCACCCGCACCTATGCCACCCGCGTGACGGTGCCGAACCCGCCCGCCGACCTCAAGCTCGGCATGACCGCGGTGGTGACCTTCATGCGCAGCGGCGCCACCGCGGCCATCCGGGTGCCGCTGACCGCGCTGCTGCAGGAGCAGGGCCGCAACCAGGTCTGGATCTATGACGCCGCCGCCGGCACGGTCAAGCCGGTGCCGGTGACGCTGGGCGAGGCCATCGGCAACGAGGTGGAGGTGCGCCAGGGCCTGGCCCCGGGCCAGACCATCGTCACCGCCGGGGTGCACCTGTTGCGCGCGGGCCAGAAGGTGCGCCCGCTGCAGACGGTTGCGCCTGCGGGAGGGCCTGCATCGGCCCCGGCATCGGCACCGGCCGCCACCCCGAAGCAGGGGTGAGCGGATGGATCATTCCCGCTTCAACCTGTCGCGCTGGGCACTCGAGCACCAGCCGCTGACCCGCTACCTGCTGGTGGTGCTGCTGCTTGGCGGCATGCTGGCATTCTTCCAGCTGGGCCAGGACGAGGATCCGCCCTTTACCTTCCGCGTGATGGTGGTGCAGGCCTTCTGGCCCGGCGCCACCGCCGAGCAGATCGCCGTCCAGGTGACCGACAAGATCGAGCGCCAGCTGCAGGAAGTGCCCTATGCGGACAAGATCCGCAGCTTCTCCAAGCCGGGCGAGACCACGGTGATCTTCCAGCTCAAGGACACCTCGCCGGCAAAGGAGACCGCGCAGGTCTGGTACACCGCGCGCAAGAAGATCGGCGATATCCAGCAGACGCTGCCCGCGGGCGTGCGCGGGCCGTTCTTCAATGATGAGTTTGGCGACGTGTACGGCACCATCTACGCGCTCTCGGCCGACGGCTTCAACTACAAGGAGCTGCGCGAGTACGCCGACCTGGTGCGCCAGGAACTGCTGCGCGTGCCGTCGGTGGCCAAGGTGTCGCTGATCGGCCTGCAGGACGAGAAGGTCTTCATCGAGTTCAACCAGGCGCGCTTCGCCCAGCTGGGGCTGGATATCAACGCCATCGCCGACCAGATCTCGCAGCAGAACAACCTGACCGGCAGCGGCGTGCTGGTCACCCCGACCGACAACCTGCAGGTGCGCCTGTCCGGCCAGTTCGCCAGCGTGGAGGACCTGGAGAACCTGGTGCTGCGCGGGCCCAACGGCATCGCCAATATCCGCCTGGGCGACATCGCGCACGTCTACCGCGGCTATGTCGACCCGACCCAGACGCGCATGCGCTTCAACGGCAAGGACGTGATCGGGCTGGGCATTTCGATGCAGAAGGGCGGCGACATCATCGAACTGGGCAAGAACCTGCGCGCCGCGTTCGACAGGCTGCGCACGCAGTTGCCGGTGGGAATCGAGATGGACCAGGTGCAGGACCAGCCGAAGGCGGTCCAGCGTTCGGTGGGCGAGTTCGTGCACGTGCTGATCGAGGCGGTGGTGATCGTGCTGGCGGTCAGTTTCGTCTCGCTGGGGCTGCACACCAAACCGCTGCGGCTGGACGCGCGCCCGGGCCTGGTGGTGGCGCTGACGATCCCGCTGGTGCTGGCGGTGACCTTCCTGTTCATGAATATCTTCGGCATCGGGCTGCACAAGATATCGCTCGGCGCGCTGATCGTGGCGCTTGGGCTGCTGGTGGACGACGCCATCATTGCGGTCGAGATGATGGTGCGCAAGCTGGAAGAGGGCTTTTCCAAGATGGAGGCGGCCACCTTCGCCTATACCTCCACCGCGATGCCGATGCTGACCGGCACGCTGATCACCGCGGCCGGCTTCCTGCCGGTGGGCCTGGCGCGCTCGACGGTGGGCGAATACACCTTCGCGATCTTTGCGGTGACGGCGCTGGCGCTGGTGCTGTCGTGGCTGGCCGCGGTCTATTTCACGCCCTACCTGGGCTACCTGCTGCTCAAGACCCGCGGCCCCGGCGCGGGCGAGGCCCACGAGGTCTTCGACACGCCGTTCTATGCGCGCTTCCGCCGGCTGGTGGACTGGTGCGTGAGCTGGCGCAAGGTGGTGATCGCGATCACGCTGGTGGCCTTCGGGCTGGGCATCTACGCCTTCAAGTTTGTCGAGAAGCAGTTCTTCCCGGATTCCAGCCGCCCCGAGCTGATGGTGGAGCTGTGGATGCCCGAGGGCACCAGCTTTGCCCAGATGGAAACCGAGGCCAAGCGCTTCGAGCAGCTGGTCGGCAAGGACAAGGAAGTCGAGAGCCTGACCACCTTCGTCGGCACCGGCGCGCCGCGCTTCTACCTGCCGCTGGACCAGATCTTCCCGCAGACCAATGTGGCGCAGGTGATCGTGATGCCGGTCAGCACCGAGGTGCGCGATGCGCTGCGCCGCCGCATCATCAAGCTGATGGATGCCGAATTCCCGTACCTGCGAGGCCGCGTCAAGCTGTTGCCCAACGGGCCTCCGGTGGCCTATCCTGTGCAGTTCCGCGTGATCGGGCCGGACGCAGCCGGGGTACGCCAGCTGGCCGACCAGGTCAAGGCCGAGATGCGCGCCAACCCCAATACCGTCGGGGTCAACGACAACTGGAATGAGAACGTCAAGATGCTGCGCCTGGAGATCGACCAGGACAAGGCGCGCGCACTGGGCGTGACCACCAATGCCATCGCCCGCGTCACGCAGACCGTGCTCAGCGGCGTGCCGGTGGGCCAGTACCGCGACGGCGACAAGCTGATCGACATCCTGATGCGCACCCCGCGCAATGAGCGCGATGCGATCTCGGACCTGAACAACTTGCTGGTGCCGACCAACACCGGGCGCATGGTGCCGCTGACGCAGGTGGCGCGCGTGACGCTGCGCTCGGAGCCGGGCGTGGTGTGGCGCGAGAACCGCGACTTCGGCGTGACCGTGCAGGCCGATGTGGTCGACGGCATCCAGGGCCCGACGGTGACCGCGCAGATCAACCCGAAGCTGGACCAGCTGCGCGCGCAGCTGCCGCCGGGCTACCGCATCACCGTGGCCGGCGCGGAGGAAGAGAGCGGCAAGGCGGGCGCCTCCATCGCGGCGCAGTTGCCGCTGTGCATCTTCATCATCTTCACGCTGCTGATGCTGCAGCTGCACAGCTTCTCGCGCGCGACCATGGTGTTCCTGACCGGCCCGCTGGGCCTGATCGGCGCCGCCGCCACGCTGTTGCTGCTGCGCGCGCCGATGGGGTTTGTGGCGCAGCTGGGCATCACCGCGCTGCTGGGCATGATCATCCGCAACTCGGTGATCCTGGTCGACCAGATCGAGCAGGACATCAGCGCCGGCGTGCCGCAGTGGACCGCCATCGTCGAGGCCGCGGTGCGCCGCTTCCGCCCGATCATCCTGACCGCCGCCGCGGCGGTGCTGGCGATGATCCCGCTGTCGCGCTCGATGTTCTGGGGGCCGATGGCGGTGGCGATCATGGGCGGGCTGATCATTGCCACGGTGCTGACGCTGCTGTTCCTGCCGGCGCTGTATGCGGCGTGGTTCCGCGTCAAGCGGCCGGAGAACGGGGTGTCGGCGCTGGCGAGTTGAGGTGCGGCGCGGTTCAGGCTGTGGCTTCGCGGAAGCCGCGGGCCGGTCCTGGCGAAACGATGCCGGCATCGACCTCGCCGTCGGCATGCCGCGTGCCCCTTGCCTTACTGGTTCACGCCTTGTGCGCCATGATCCGCTCCGCCAGTGCCACCAGGCTGCGGTCACTGCCCGCCGGCCCCAGCAGCGAGATGCCGAGCGGTGCGCCGTCGCGGCCGGCCAGCGGCAGGTTCAGCTGCGGGAAGCCGCTCAGCGGCGTCAGGCACAACGTCTGGGCGGCGAGGTTGCGGTAGGTCTCCAGGGACTCGATCGGTTCGGCGCGCAGCGGCGCGATATCGGGCATGGTCGGCAGCACCAGCACGCCGTCCGGCCCCAGCAGGCGGCCCAGGTGCGCGGTGAAGTCGCGGCGTACGGCACTGGCTTCGTCGAACTGGCTGCGGGTGACGGCCTTCGAGAAGGCGAAGCGTGCCGCGACATCGGCACCCAGCTCCAGCCCGTGTTGCTCGATCAGTTCGCCGTCGCTGCGCCACGCCTCCCAGCCCTGCACGTAGCGGAACGCCCACCACAGGTCGGACAGCGGCCGGTCGGCCACGGTGGCAGGCGCGGCCCGGCCCAGCGCGGTTTCGATCCGGGCGACAGCCGGCGCCAGCGCGTCGCGGGCCTCCGGGGTCGGCTGGGCGAACAGGTCGGAGGCAAACAGCAGCCGCGGCGCGGCCGGCAGCGGCGCCGGGTCCGCGCCGAACAGCACCTCGGCCACGCGCGCGAAGGTGCCGATGTCGCGCGCAAAGAAGCCGCAGGTGTCCAGGCTTTCGGACAGCGGCAGGCAGCGTTCCAGCGAAATGCGCCCATGCGTGGGCCGGATGCCGAACAGGCCGCAATGGCTGGCCGGCGCGCGCACCGAGCCGCCGGTGTCGGAGCCCAGCGCAAAGTCGCACAAGCCGTTCGATACCGCCGAGGCCGAGCCCGACGACGAGCCGCCGGTGATGCGCTCCGGTGCCGCGCCGTTGACCGGGCGCCCGTAGTGGGCGTTCTGGCCGTTCATGGAGAAGGCCAGCTCGTCAGTGTGGGTCTTGCCGACGAAGGCGGCGCCGGCGTCCAGCAGCCGCTGCACCGCCGGTGCGGTCGCGGCCTTGATGCCCGAGCGCGCCAGCACGTGCGGATTGCCGCCGCCGGTCGGATAGCCAGCTACGTCGAACAGGTCCTTCACGGCAAAGCTCAGGCCCCGCAGCGGGCCGCTGGCGGCGTGCGGGACGGCGATCTGTGGGTACGGCATGAAGGCACGGGCAGGATGGGTGGCAAGCGTCATGGGTGGCCTGGAATACGTTGGGGTTCTGGGATGGGGGTCATGCCGCGGTGGCGACCGCGGGCTCGGCGGCCAGCACGCAGCTGACGCGGTGCCCGGTGCCGACGGTGACCGCCTGCGGCACCTCGGCCAGGCATTGCGGGCGCGCATGCGGGCAGCGCGGTGCAAAGGTGCAGCCTGGCGGCAGCGCGGCCAGGTCGGGCGGGGCGCCGCCGATGGCCTGCAGCCGCTGGCCGCGGTCCATGCCATGCTGGCGGCTCTGCAGCAGGGCGATGGTGTAGGGGTGGCGCGCCGCGCGCAGCAGGGTGCGGATCGGGCCTTCTTCGACAATGCGCCCGCCGTACATCACCGCGACGCGGTCGGCGATCTCCACCGCGGCGCCGATATCGTGGGTGACGAAGACGATGGACAGCCCCAGTTCGCGCTGCAGCTCGCGCAGCAGGATCAGCACCTGGATCTGCACGGTGGCGTCCAGCGCGGTGGTAGGCTCGTCGGCCAGCAGGATCCTGGGCCGCGCCGACAGTGCCAGCGCGATCATCGCGCGCTGGCGCATGCCGCCCGACAACTCGTGCGGATACGCTGCCATCCGCCGCTCCGGGCTGGGAATGCGCACGGACTCGAGCGCCTGCAGCGCGCGCGAGCGCGCCTCGGCGGCCGAGACCTTGTCGTGGGTGCGGATGCATTCGACGATCTGCTGGCCCACGGTGTAGACCGGGTCCAGCGCCAGCAGCGGCTCCTGGAACACCATCGCCATGGTGCCGCCGCGCAGCCGGGCCAGCGCGCGCTGGTCGAGCGCCATCACCTCGGCGCCGTCGACGCGGATCTGGCCTGCCATGCGGGTGCGGCGCGGCGGGTGCAGACGCATCAGCGCGCGCAGCGTGACGCTCTTGCCGGAGCCGGATTCGCCGATCAGGGCCACGGCCTCGCCGGCGCCCACGTCGAGCGAAACGCCGTTGACGGCGCGGATGGTCTTGCCGCCGCCGGAGAAGGTGACGTGCAGGTCCCGCACCGAGATCATCGGCGCGCCGGGTGTGCCTTGCGGGTTGGTGGACATGGTGGGCTCCTCAGGGTGCGGCGGCCAGCAGGCAGGCGACCGGATGCCCGGCCACCAGGTCGGTCAGCTGCGGCTCGCGCCGCGCGCACACGTCCTGCGCCATGGCGCAGCGCGGATGGAAGCTGCAGCCGGACGGCGGGTTGATCGGGTTGGGCGGGTCGCCCGCCAGCGGCGCGACCGCGGTGCGGCGGTCGGGGTCCATCGACGGCATCGACGCCAGCAGCGCGCGCGTGTACGGGTGCGCCGGGTGCCGATAAAGGGTCTCGGTATCCGCGATCTCCACCACCTTGCCCAGGTACATCACCATCACGCGGTCGCACAGGTAGCGGATCACGTTGAGGTCGTGGCTGATGAAGACGTAGGTCAGGTCGAACTCGGCCTTCAGGTCCAGCAGCAGGTTCAGCACCTGCGCCTCCACCGACTTGTCCAGTGCCGAGACCGCCTCGTCCAGGATCACCAGCCGCGGGCGCAGCGCCAGCGCGCGGGCAATGTTGACGCGCTGGCGCTGCCCGCCCGACAGCTCGTGCGGGTAGCGCCCGGCAAAGCGTGCCGGATCGAGCCCGACGCGCTGCAGCAGGTAGCGGGCGCGCTCGGTGGCTTCGCGCGCCGGCACGCCATGGACGCGTGGCGTGAAAGCGATCGACTCCTCGATGGTCAGGCGCGGGTTCAGCGACGAATAGCTGTCCTGGAACACCATCTGCACCTGGCTGCGGAACTGCTTCATCGGCAGCTGGGCCGAGCCCACGCCCTGCGCGTCGAAGATCAGCTCGCCGCGGTCCTGCTGCGTCAGCTGCATCAGCAGCCGCGCGGTGGTGGACTTGCCGCAGCCGGACTCGCCGACCACGCCCAGGGTCTCGCCCTTGAGCACGTCGAAGCTGACGCCATCGACCGCGCGCACGGACGCGGCGCGCGCGCGCAGGCCGGGCAGGCCGGACAGGCCGGACTTGATGGGAAAGTGCTTGACCAGCTGGTGGGCGATCACCAGCGGCTGCGCCGGGCCGCCGACATCGCGGCCGGCCTGTGGCGAAGGGGCCTGCATCAGTGCTGGCATGGTTCAGTCCTTGATTTCCATGGCCGAGCGGATGCCGTCGGCCAGCAGGTTGAACGAGACCGAGGTCAGGAAGATCATGGCGCCGGGCAGGGCGGCAACCCACGGCTGGGTGTAGATGGCCGTGCGCAGCGTGTTGAGCATCAGGCCCCACTCCGGCTCCGGCGGCTTGACGCCCAGGCCCAGGAAGGACAGCCCGGAGGCCAGGATCATCGACACCGAGATCAGGCTGGTGGCATAGACGAAGATCGGTCCAAGCACGTTGTTGAGCACATGGGCGCGCACGATGGTCAGCGACGATGCCCCGGAAGCACGCGCCGCATCGACAAACTCGCGGTTGCGCACCTGGGTGGTCACGCTCTCGGCCACGCGCACGATCTGCGGGATAAAGACGATGGTCAGCGACAGCAGCGCATTGCCCACGCCCGCGCCCAGCGTGCCCGACAGCGCGATCGCCAGCAGCACCGACGGGAAGGCGTACAGGATGTCGGTGAGCCGCATGATCACGGTGTTGGTCCAGCCGCCGGCATAGCCTGCGACGATGCCGAGTGCGCTGCCGATGACAAAGGCCAGCAGCACCGGCGTGATGCCCATGAACAGCGACAGCCGCGCGCCCAGCATCAGCCGCGACAGCATGTCGCGTCCCAGCTCGTCGGTGCCGAGCGGGAAGTGCTCGGTGCCGATCGGCTTGAGGCGCTTGAGGATCGATGCCGCGTACGGGTCGGCCGGCATCAGCACCGGGGCGAACAGCGCCATCAGCACCAGCCCCAGCAGCACCAGCGCGGCCAGCATGGCCAGCCGGTTGCGCAGCAGGCGCCGGCCCACCGTGGTCCAGTAGCCGGGCGAGCGCTGAACCGCGGCGGCGGCCGGTGATTGATCGACAGTCATGTCCATGGCGGTCTCCTCAGTTGCGCTGGATGCGCGGGTCGAACAGCGTCTGCAGCGCATCGACCAGCAGGTTGAGCAGCACGAAGAACACCGCCAGCACCAGGATGGTCCCCTGCAGCAGCGGGAAGTCGCGCTGGAAGATGGCGGAGTTGAGCAGGAAGCCGGTGCCGGGCCACGAGAACACGGTCTCGATCAGGATCGAGCCGCCCAGCAGGTAGCCCAGCTGCAGGCCCATCACCGACAGCGCGGTCGGCGCCACGTTCTTGAGCACATGGCGGAACACTGCCAGGTCGGACAGGCCGCGCGCGCGCAGGCCGACGATGAACTCGTTGGCCAGGATCTCGGCCACCAGCGCGCGCACCGTGCGTGCCACGATGCCCATCGGGATCACCGACATGGTCACCGCCGGCAGCAGCATGTACTGCATGTGCTCCCAGTCCCATGCCCAGTCGCCCGAACCGCCCGGCCCGGCGCCGGTAGCCGGCAGCCAGCCCAGCAGCACCGAGAATGCGATCACCAGCACCATGCCGAGCCAGTAGTGCGGGATGCTGACGCCCAGCACCGAAAGCAGCGAAGCGGTGCGGTCGGCCACGGAGTCGCGCAGGTAGCCGGCGACAAAGCCGAACAGGCAGCCGAAGCTGAACCCGATCAGCGTGGCCACGGTGGCCAGGCGCAGGGAATTGACCACGGCGGCGCCGACTTCGGCCATCACCGGGCGGCTGGTGGCGATGGACGTGCCCAGGTCGCCTTGCAGCGCGCGGCCCAGCCAGTGCACGAATTGCTCCAGGAAGGGCTTGTCGAAGCCATAGAGTGCGGTCAGCTGGCGGCGCAGCTCTTCCGAGGCGTCGGGCGGCAGCACCGACACCAGCGGATCGCCGGGGGCGATATGGACCAGCGAGAAGCACAGCAGCGCCACCCCGAGCAGGATGGGGATGGCATAGAGGATGCGGCGGAACAGGTATTGCATGGGAGGATCCGGCAAGTTGGGGCGTGCGTGCGCCGTGCGCGGCACGCGGGGAAGACCGGGCGGGATTGCCGGGCCGCGCGGCGGCGGGGCTGCCGCGCGGCGTCCGTCGGGCGCGGCCGGGATCAGTCCATCGACATCGTCGCGATATCGATAAACCAGCTCTGCGGCTGCACCACGCCCTTGACCTTCTTCGAAATCGCGCGCGGGCCGACGTCGTGCGCGATCAGCACGAACGGCGACTCCTCGACGATGCGGGCATGCAGCCTGGCCAGCGCCGCGTCGCGCGATTTCTCGTCAAACGAGGTGCGCGCGTTCTCGATCAGCTTGTCGAACTCGGCATTGCCGAAGTAGCCCCAGTTGTTCGAGACCGGCGGCTGGGTCTTGGTGCTGACAAAGCGCACCATGGCGAAGAACGGGTCCATTGCCGCAAAGCTGACGTTGATGGCATTGGCGCCGTGCGCGCTGGCGTCCTTGGCGCCGACGCGCCAGTTGGTGAAGAGGGTGTTCCACTCGACCACGTCGAAGTCGACGTCGATAAAGCACTCCTTCAGGTTCTGCTGCACGTATTCGTTCATCGGCAGCGGCTGCATCTGGCCGGAACCCGACGCCGACACCTGCACCTTCACCTTGACCGGTTTGGCGGCGGAGTAGCCGGCCTCCTGCATCAGCTTTTTGGCAGCGGCCGGGTCGTACTTGATATCGAACTTGGGATTGCCCCACCACGGGTTGCCGGCTTCGACGATGCCCTTGGCCTCGGCCATGTAGCCGCCCAGCAGCGTCTTCAGCCCGCTGCGGTTGACGCACAGGTTGGCGGCCTGGCGCACGCGCTTGTCCAGCCATGGCGAGCCGGGCGCGAACGACAGCTGCCACGGCCACATATGCGGCTGCGCATTGGCATAGACCTGGAAGCCGCGGCTCTTGATCTGGGCGATGGCGTCGGGTGCCGGGGCTTCGATCCAGTCGACCTGGCCCGACAGCAGCGCGGCGGTGCGCGCGTTGGCCTCGGGCATCGGCACCATCACCACCTTGTCGATCTT
Source organism: Cupriavidus sp. FW305-26 (assembly GCF_058787975.1). Lineage (NCBI taxonomy): Bacteria > Pseudomonadati > Pseudomonadota > Betaproteobacteria > Burkholderiales > Burkholderiaceae > Cupriavidus > Cupriavidus sp. FW305-26. Next base: position 25,967 of record NZ_JBYTAH010000026.1, on the reverse strand, counting down.
TGGCACGCGCTTCGTGTCCCAGTATTGCGCATTGCGCACCACTTCCAGGCGCTCGCGCGGCACGAAGCGGCTCATCCTGAACGGCCCGGTGCCGGCGGCATCGGCGGCAAACGCGACCCAGGCCTGCTTGGAGCGCTCGACCGGATCGGTGACCGAGGCCGGCACCGCGGCGAATTTCTTCTCCCACTGCGTGGGCGAGGCCATGAACAGGTTGGTCAGGTTGTAGGGCAGGAACGAATCCGGCTCGGAGGTGACCAGCTCCACGGTGAAGTCGTCAATCTTCTTGGCCGTGCGCAGCGTCGGCATGCGCGAGGCGGTCACGCCGACCTGGCTGGGATCGAACTGCCTGGCGGTCTTGTCCAGCACTTTGCCGACGTTCCAGACCACGGCATCGGCGTTGAACGGGGTGCCGTCGTGGAACTTGACGCCGGGGCGCAGCTTGAACACCCATCTGGTCTTGTCGGCGGCGTCGACCTTCCATTCGGTGGCCAGGCCCGGGATCAGCAGGCTGGGGCCGTTGCCCCGGGACAGGTCCCATTGGGTGAGGCCGTCGTACATCGGGATGCCGGAGAAGCGGTTGCCCTCGAAGCCCTGGTCGGGCTGGCCGAGCGTGCGCGGGATGTCGGCGGCGGTCATGCCGATGCGCAGCACCTTGTCGGCATGGGCGGCACCGGGCAGCGCGAGCAGCGACAGCACGGCGGCGCTCATGACCGAGGCAGCTGACTTGAGACCTTTCGCGAGAAGGGAGGGATCGTGGTGCACAGGCTTGCTCCTGGGTTGGCTTGAGGGGACGGATGTCTGCAAAGCAAGTCATGTGCCACGGTGGCAGGGCCGGGAATGCGGGCCGAAGTGCCGGCTACGGTGGTCTGCTTCTTGCTGAACCTGCTGCCGTTTCCTCTCCCTCACCCCACCCGCAACCAGACATGGACCAGCTACACCTTCCCCGCATCAATGGCGCCCGCCTGTGGCAATCGCTGATGGACCTCGCCGCGATCGGCGCCACGCCCAGGGGCGGCGTGTGCCGCATCGCGCTGACCGAAGCCGACCGCAAGGGGCGCGACCTGGTGGTGCAGTGGTGCCGCGAGGCCGGGCTCGACGTGCGCGTCGACGAGATCGGCAACGTCTTCGCGCGCCGCGCCGGCAGCGACCCCGACGCGCGCGCCGTGGCCACCGGCAGCCATATCGACACCCAGCCCTCGGGCGGCAAGTTCGACGGCAACTTCGGCGTGCTGGCCGGCCTGGAAGTCATGCGCACGCTCGACGACCTGGGCATCGTCACGCGCGCGCCGCTGGAGGTCGCGTTCTGGACCAACGAGGAGGGCACGCGCTTCACGCCGGTGATGATGGGCTCGGGCGTATTTGCCGGAGAGTTCGACGCGGCTTTTGCGCGCGCCCAGACCGATGTGGATGGCGTCAGCGTGGGCGACGCGCTGGCGGCGATCGGCTACCGCGGCGCGCAGCCGGCGGGCGCGGTGCCGGGCGGCATGTTCGCGGCCTACTTCGAGGCGCATATCGAGCAGGGGCCGGTGCTGGAGGCGGCCGGCCTGCCGATCGGCGTGGTCTCGGGCGCGCTGGGCCAGCAGTGGTACGACGTGACCGTGACCGGCATGGACGCGCACGCCGGCCCGACGCCGCTGGCGCTGCGCCACGACGCGATGCTGGCGGCCGCGCGCATGGTCGAGGCGGTCAACCGGATCGCGCGCGACGAGGCGCCGCACGGGCGCGGCACGGTCGGCTATCTGCAGGTCACGCCGAACTCGCGCAACGTGATTCCGGGCCGGGTCGATTTCTCGGTCGACTTCCGCAACCTGTCGCAGGCCGGGCTGGACCGCATGCACGCGGCCATGCAGGCGGCATTCGAAGGCATTGCTGTGGCCGCCGGCGTGGAGGTCGAGATCCGCCAGGTGGTGAAGTTCGAGCCGTGCGTGTTCGCGCCCGAATGCGTTGACAGCGTGCGGCGCGCGGCCACGGCGCTGGGCCTGCCGCATATGGACGTGGTCAGCGGCGCCGGCCACGACGCGGTCTACGTCGCGCGGCGCGCGCCCACCGGCATGATCTTCGTGCCGTGCAAGGACGGCATCAGCCATAACGAGCTGGAAGACGCGCTGCCCGAGCATGTCGAGGCGGGCGCCAACGTGCTGCTGCAGGCCATGCTGGCGCACGCGCGCTAGGCGCCCGCGCCAGATCCAGAGGCTAGTTGCAGATCGTGCCGGGAACCGGCTTGCCCGAGGCGGTCAGCCCCTGGCACGCATCGCCGCTCGCCAGGCTGGTATCCGAGGCCGCGGCCGGTGACAGCTTGAGCTTGCCTGCCACGGTGCAGCACCCGCGGGCTGGCGGCGGCGCTGGCGTGCGCTTGGTCGCCGGCAGCGGCGCCGGCCCACCGGCTTCCGCGGTTTCTTCCGCGTCAGGAAAGACGCACTGCCCTTGCTGGCAGATCCGCTCTCCTTTGCACTGCATGTCGTACTGGCATCCGGCAGCATAGGCGAGCGATGACCAGCCAGCGGCCATCGACGCTGCCAACAGCAAGGCAGGGAATTTCATATGCCCTCCGATCAGGGCTGAGGTGAAGATGCCGGAACGGCTCGGTGCCGCTCCGACACCTTCAGCATAGATCGCGGCAAGGGTCCGCGAAAGGCACTGGCACTCAGGTGTTCTACCACCCCTGCGCGAGTTGGCCGGCCTTCGCCGTGCCGGGCCTCAGTGTGCGATCGAACGCGAGATCGCCCGCGCGCATTCCATCACCAGTGGCGCCAGCTTTTTCTGCGCCTCGGCCATGCTCCAGCGGCTGGCCGGCGGCGACACGTGCACCGCGCCGACCGCAACGCCCTGGCTGTTGACGATGGGCGCGGCCAGGCCCATGTCGCCGATGAACAGTTCCTCTTCATTGCTGGCGTAGCCCAGCCGGCGGCACGCCGCCACGCGCTCGAAGATCGCATCCACGCCGGTCAGCGTCGCGGGCGTGCGCGCCACGCGTGCCGACTGCTCCAGCATCGCCAGGACCTGCTCGTCGGGCAGCGTGCTGAGGTAGGCCCGGCCGGAGCTGGTGCAATACATCGGGATGCGCATGCCCACCGGCGTCAGCACCGGCATGTGCTTGGCGGCCATCAGCTGGGCCACGTAGACCATGTCCAGCCCGACCGGCTCGGTCAGGTTGGCGGTCTCGCCGCTGGCCGCGGCCAGCTGCGACAGGTAGGGGCTGGCCACCGGGATCAGCGCATCGGCCGCCAGATAGTTGTAGCCGATCTCCATCACCCGCGGCGTCAACCGGAAGCGCCGCGTCTGCGGGTGCTTGTCGACATAGCCCAGCGCTTCCAGGGTATGGATGGTGCGCTGCGCCGAGCTCTTGTTCATGCCGGTCAGCGCGGCCAGTTCCGACAGGGTCAGCGTACGGTGGACGCCGTTGAAGGCGCGCAGGACTTCGAGGCCTTTTTCGAGCGACTGGTTGAACAGCGGGTTGTCGCGGTCGGGCGCGGGTGGCGGGACGGGTTTTGACGGCATAGTTGCGTCGCGGGCGAAGGGACCGGGCGGCACCATCCACGGGATGGCTGCACCACGATGAGTGAGTATTGCACCAATATACATATGTATCGATTATCGATACGATGGCGAAATGATACCGTCACTGGCGCAGGCTGGAAAGTGCCGCGGCGCGGGGGTGCCTGCCGGAAAAAGCGTGCCGAAGGGGATTGGGAAACGGAAGTTGTCAGCCCGCCACTAGAAGGGCGGGTGGTGCGAGGGAGGGGACTCGAACCCCTACACCATTGCTGGCGTCAGGACCTAAACCTGGTGCGTCTACCAATTTCGCCACCCTCGCGGTCCTTGCGGCGCTGCCCGGGCGGGCGGCCGCGATGCTCGCTGGCTTGCGCCGGACAGGAAAGCAAAAAAGGCGGCTGGAACTGCCCGCCTTTCTTCTGTCCGCTCTGCCGGCTCTGGCCGCCGAACCGTGGTGTCGGCATGGCTTGCGCCTGTAGTGCAACGAGGCTGCGGATTGTAGCGCAAGGCGCGGGGGGAATCCAGCCCCGCCGGGGGCTCCGGTGCCTGCGGCAGGCGGCAGGGATATATTGTCGGCTTTCCAGATGACGCACACATGCCGATGATTGCCGTCCCGACCCTGACCCCGCTGCGCTGGCGCCTGCTGTTCTGGGGCTGCGCGGCCGCGGTGCTGGCGCTGTCGCTGATGCCGCCGACGCAGCCCCTGCCGACCACCGGCTGGGACAAGGCCAACCATATGCTGGCGTTCGCGGTGCTGGGCGTGCTGGGCCGGCGCGCCTACAGCGGCCGTGGCTGGGCCGTCTTGCTGGGGCTGGTGGCGTACGGCGCGCTGATCGAACTGCTGCAGGGGCAGACCGGCTACCGCGAGGCCGACTGGCTCGACCTGCTGGCCGACAGCGTCGGCCTGGCCGCGGGCATGGCGCTGGACTGGCTGGTGCGCCGCCTCAGTTCTCCTCGGCTTCGAGCGTGAACCTTGCGCCATCGTCCTGGCCGAGCAGGTCGGTCAGCACCGGCATGGCCTGCTGCAGCGATTCCTTCAGCCGCCACGGCGGATTGACGATGAACATGCCGCTGCCATGCAGGCCCAGGCCGCCCTCGACCGGATGCCTGACGGTCAGGGTCACGTGCAGCCAGCTTTTGAGCGGCAGGCCCTTGAGCTGCACCGGCAGCTGCGCCGATTCGCGCCGCTGCACCTGCGGGTACCAGACCGCATAGACGCCGGTGGCAAAACGCTCCAGCCCGTCGCGGATGGTCTGCACGGTGCGGGCGTAGTCCTGCTTGTCCTCGTAGGACGGGTCGACCAGCACCAGCGCGCGGCGCGGCGGCGGAGGCAGGATGGCCTTGATGCCGCCGAAGCCGTCGCCGTCGTACAGCATGACGCGGCGCCCGGCGCCGCGGAAGTTGTCGCGCAGCACCTGGATCTCGGTGCTGTGCAGTTCGAACAGCCGCAGCCGGTCGTGCTCGCGCAGCATCTGCCAGGCCAGCCAGGGCGAGCCGGGGTAGTGGCGCAGGTTGCCGTCCGGGTTGAGCGCGCGCACCTGGTCCAGGTATTCGTCCAGCATCGCCGGCAGCTGGGTGCCGCTGGCGGCGGCACGCCACAGCGGTGCGATCCCGGTTTCGAATTCGGCCTTCTTCTGCGCGTAGGCGTGATCCAGCGCGTAAAGGCCGGCACCGGCATGGGTGTCGATATACCAGAACGCCTTGTCCTTCTGCGCCAGGTGCTCAAGCAGTTGCACCACGACGGCGTGTTTGAGGACATCGGCATGGTTGCCGGCGTGGAAGGCGTGACGGTAGCTGAGCATGTGGAGCGGGGCGCCTGGACGGCGCAAATCAAGGGGCAGGGCGATGCGGTCTGCGGGAAGGCCGCTATGCTACCATCCGGCGCGAATTACCAAGCCCGCTCCCACGCCCCGGCGAATCCGCCCGGGCATTTTGCTTTTCGCCGAATTTCCTGTCCCATGCCGCGCGCACTAGAGCCCGCCGAGCCGATCCTTTCTGCCGAAGGCATCCCGTATTCGCCCCGCTACGACGACGTCTACCACAGCACCGAAGGCGGGCTGGCGCAGGCCGCCCATGTCTTCCTGGGTGGCAACGGCCTGCCGCAGGCGTGGGCCGGTCAGCGCCAGTTCGTCATCGTCGAGACCGGCTTCGGCCTGGGGCTGAATTTCCTGGCTACCTGGCAGGCGTGGCGCGCTGATCCCCAGCGCTGCGGCACGCTGCATTTCGTCTCGATCGAAAAGCACCCGTTCACCCGCGAAGGGCTGGCGCAGTTGCACGCCGGGCTGGACGGGCTGCAGCCGCTGGCGCAGGCGCTGCAGGCGCAATGGCCGCTGGCGCTGCCGGGCCTGCACCGCCTGGCCTTCGACGGCGGGCGCGTGGTGCTGACGCTGGCACTGGGCGATATCGAGCAGATGCTGCCGCGGCTGGCGGCCGGGGCGGATGCCTTTTACCTGGACGGTTTCGCGCCGGCGCGCAATACGGAGATGTGGTCGCCGCAAGTGTTCCGCGGACTGGCGCGGCTGGCCCGGCCAGGCGCCAGGCTGGCCACGTGGGCGGCCGCGGGCTTTGTGCGGCGCGGGCTCAAGGAGGTCGGTTTCGAAGTCAGCAGGGCGCCCGGCTTTGGCGGCAAGTGGCAAATGACCGTCGCGAGCTTCCGCCCGCAATGGAAAGCGCGCCGCCATGCGCCGCCACTGCCGGCCCAATGGGCCGAGCGCCATGCCATCGTGATCGGCGCCGGCCTGGCCGGCTGCGCCGTGACCGAACGGCTGGCCGCGCGCGGCTGGCGCGTGACGCTGTTCGATGGCCACGACGGGCCGGCGCGGCAGACCTCGGCGCATCGCGCGGCGGCCATGCACGCACATTTGTCCGCCGACGACAGCCTGCTGTCGCGGCTGTCGCGCACCGGCAACCAGTACGCGCTGCGTGCCTGGGCGGAGTTGGCCGAGGCCGGCCATGCGGTCGGCTGGCATGGCTGCGGCGTGCTGCAGATCGGCGAGGACGAAGCCGAGGGCGAGGCCCAGCGCGCCGCGCTGGCGGCGATGCGCTTGCCGGAAGGGTTCGTGCGCTGGATGAGCGCTGAAGAGGCGGCAGCGGCCCACCATGCCGGCGTGCCGCGTGGCGGCCTGTGGTTCCCGCAAGGCGGCTGGGTGGCGCCGCCTGACATCTGCTCGGCGCAGCTGGCGCAAGCGGGCGCTGCGGTGACGGCACGTTTCGGCTGCCGGGTTGCTGCAATCGCGCGCGTCGACGGGCAATGGCAGGCGCTCGGGCAGGACGGCGAAGTGCTGGCATCGGCGCCGGTGCTGGTACTGGCCAACGCGCATGAGGCGCAGCAACTGCTGCCGCAGCAGCACTGGACCATGCGGCGCGTGCGCGGGCAGCTGACCACGCTGGCATCCGCGCAGGTGGATGCGCTCGGCGGCTGGCCGGATTGCGTGGTGACTGGTGCCGGCTACCTGCTGCCGCGCACCGCGGACGGCGCTGGCCGGGTCGGCTCCAGCTACGACGCCGACGAGGGCCCGCTGGTGGAGCAGCCGGCGGTCCACGCGGCCAACCTGGCGCGCCTGGCCGGCATGCTGCCGCGCCAGGCCGATGCCGTGGCCGCCATCGATCCCGCGACGCTCTCCGGCTATGTCGGCGTGCGCACGGTCACGCACAACCGGCTGCCGCTGGTCGGCCAGGTGCCTGACGAGGCCGCCGCGCTGGCGCAGGCCGCATCGCTGCGCGGCGCGCACTTGCGGGACCTGCCGCGCATGCCCGGACTCTACGCCGCCCTTGCATATGGCTCGCGCGGCCTCACCTGGGCAGCGCTGGGCGCGGAACTGCTGGCCAGCCAGATCGAGGGCGAGCCGCTGCCGCTGGAGTCGGACCTGGCCGATGCGATGGATCCGGCACGCCTGCTGCTGCGCGCGCTGCGTCACGGGCACACGGGATAGCGCCGCGGGTCCGGCGGGCGGTTCCAGGCCCGTTCCGGGCAAAATCTGCCGGAAGCGAATGAAAACCGTGCGATAATCCCCGTTTTCCGTTTGCGCGGAGCTTCCCGTTCGCCGGTGCGCCGCCCCGGCCGTCCTGTCGTGACGGCGCCGTGGCGGTAAAGCGGGCGGTACATGCGCAAGCGGTAGCACCTACGAACACAACTACATTTTCTGGATTGGATCTACGACCATGTCGAACGTGATTGAGAACCTCGGCAAGCTGGACCGCAAGGTGACCCTGGCCATCCCCAAGGCCGAAGTGGAGAAGGAAAAGCAGGAGCGCCTGGTTCGCCTGTCGAAGACCGTGAAGATGTCGGGCTTCCGTCCGGGCAAGGTGCCGATGAAGATGGTCGAGAAGCAGTACGGCCAGCAGGTCGAGTTCGAAGTGCGCTTCGACAAGGCCGCGCGCAAGTTCTTCGACATCACCAAGGAACAGGACGTCAAGGTTGCCGGCCAGCCCAAGTTCGAGATCAAGAACGACGGCGTGGGCGAGGACGAAGTCGCCTTCGACGCCACCTTCGAGGTGTACCCGGAAGTGACCATCGGCGACCTGTCGGCTGCCGAAGTCACCCGCACCGGCACTGAAATCACCGATGCCGAAGTCGACAAGACCATCGACATCCTGCGCAAGCAGCGCGTGCACTACCACGCCCGCGGCGAAGCCGGCGAGCATGGCGACGGCGGTGCCGACGTCGCCGCCCAGAACGGCGACCGCGTGACGCTGGACTTCGTCGGCAAGATCGACGGTGAAGAGTTCGCCGGCGGCAAGGCCGAGGACTTCCCGTTCGTGCTGGGCGAAGGCCGCATGCTGCCCGAGTTCGAGCAGGCCGCGCTGGGCCTGAAGGTCGGCGAAAGCAAGACCTTCCCGCTGGCCTTCCCGGAGGACTACCACGGCAAGGAAGTGGCCGGCAAGACCGCCGAGTTCACCGTGACGCTGAAGAAGATCGAGTGGGCGCACCTGCCGGAAGTCAATGATGCCTTCGCCAAGTCGCTGGGCATCGCCGACGGCAGCGTCGAGAAGATGCGCGCCGACATCCGCGAGAACCTCGAGCGCGAAGTGAAGCGCCGCACGCACTCCATGCTGAAGGACCAGGTCATGGAAGCGCTGCTGAAGGCCAGCGAGCTGGACGTGCCCAAGGCCCTGATCGAGCAGGACCAGGAACGCCTGGTGGAAATGGCCCGCCGCGACCTGGAGCAGCGTGGCATGCCCAACGCCAAGGACATGCCGATCCCGGCCGAGATGTTCGCGCAGCAGGCCGAGCGCCGCGTCAAGCTGGGCCTGATCCTGGCCGAGATCGTCAAGGCCAACGGCCTGGAAGCCAAGGCTGACCAGATCAAGGCCGAGATCGAGGACTTCGCCAAGAGCTACGAAGACCCGAAGGAAGTCATGCGCTGGTACTACGGCGACCAGCAGCGCCTGGCCGAAATGGAAGCCTACGTGCTCGAAAACAACGTGGTAAATTTCGTATGCGGCAAGGCCAAGGTCACCGACAAGAAGGTGTCCTTCGAGGAACTCACCGCCGAAGGCAACCAGCAGCAAGCCTGAGGCCGGAAGTGACCCGCAGCCCCGCGCCACGGCGTGGGGCGGGGGCAGCTTCCCGAGTTACCCCGGATTGCCTTGCGATCCGACGAATCCATGGAGAACATGCATGACCCGCAATGATTTGCTTGACCGTCTCGCCACCACGCAGGCTTCGGCACTGGAAACCCAGGGCCTGGGGCTGGTGCCGATGGTCGTCGAGCAGTCCGGCCGGGGCGAGCGCGCCTATGACATCTACTCGCGCCTGCTGAAGGAGCGCGTGGTGTTCATGGTGGGCGAGGTCAACGACCAGACCGCCAACCTGGTGGTGGCCCAGCTGCTGTTCCTCGAGAGCGAGAACCCCGACAAGGACGTGTCGCTGTACATCAACTCGCCGGGCGGTTCCGTATCGGCGGGGCTGGCGATCTACGACACCATGCAGTTCATCAAGCCGGACGTGTCCACGCTGTGCATGGGCATGGCGGCAAGCATGGGCGCGTTCCTGCTGGCGGCTGGCGCCAAGGGCAAGCGTTCGGCGCTGCCCAACTCGCGCATCATGATCCACCAGCCGCTGGGCGGCGCGCGTGGCCAGGCCTCTGACATCGAGATCCAGGCGCGCGAGATCCTGTACCTGCGCGAGCGGCTCAACACCATCCTGTCCGAGGTGACGGGCCAGCCGGTCGAGAAGATTGCGCGCGATACCGATCGCGACAACTTCATGAGCGGCGACCAGGCAGTTGACTACGGCCTGATCGACAAGGTCCTCGCCCGCCGCGGCTGATGCAGCGGGCCGCCGTGGCGCAATCCGCAGCGGCGGCTGGCCAGGCTGGCACGGGCTCAAATGGCGAAGGCTACACCGGAACGAGGCCCCGTGCCTCGTTTTTTGCTTTTGCCCCACAGCCGGGGGGAACCGCCGGTGGTGCCAATTGTTTTGGCGTATGATGCGTTTGAAGCGTATCGCTGGGGAGCCTGTCGCCCCGCGGTGTGCGCCCTGCATAAGTGACTGATTCCTATGGCGGACAAAAAAGGTTCATCCAGCGAAAAGCTTCTGTACTGCTCCTTCTGCGGCAAGAGCCAGCATGAGGTCAAGAAGCTGATTGCCGGCCCGTCGGTGTTCATTTGCGACGAATGCATCGACCTGTGCAATGAGATCATTCGCGACGAGGCCACGGCATCCGAGAAAGACGCCGCCGCGGCCGCGCGCTCGGACCTCCCCACGCCCCACGAGATCCGCGAAAGCCTGGACCAGTATGTGATCGGCCAGGAACAGGCCAAGAAGATCCTGGCCGTGGCGGTCTACAACCACTACAAGCGCCTCAAGCACCTCGGCAAGAAGGACGATGTCGAGCTGTCCAAGAGCAACATCCTGCTGATCGGGCCGACCGGCTCGGGCAAGACGCTGCTCGCGCAGACGCTGGCGCGCCTGCTCAACGTGCCGTTCGTGATCGCCGACGCGACTACGCTGACCGAAGCCGGCTACGTGGGCGAGGACGTCGAGAACATCATCCAGAAGCTGCTGCAGAACTGCAACTACGAAGTCGAGAAGGCGCAGCGCGGCATCGTCTACATCGATGAGATCGACAAGATCTCGCGCAAGTCCGACAACCCGTCGATCACCCGCGACGTGTCGGGCGAGGGCGTGCAGCAGGCACTGCTCAAGCTGATCGAAGGCACCATGGCATCGGTGCCGCCGCAAGGTGGCCGCAAGCATCCGAACCAGGACTTCCTGCAGGTGGACACGACCAATATCCTGTTCATCTGCGGCGGCGCCTTCGATGGCCTGGAGAAGGTCATCATGCAGCGCTCGGACAAGACCGGCATCGGCTTTGCCGCGCAGGTCAAGAGCAAGGAAGAGCGCGACGCCAGCGAAGTGCTGCCGCAGACCGAGCCGGAAGACCTGATCAAGTTCGGCCTGATCCCCGAACTGATCGGCCGCCTGCCGGTGGTCGCCACGCTGTCCAAGCTGGACGAGGCCGCGCTGATGCAGATCCTGGTCGAGCCCAAGAACGCGCTGGTCAAGCAATACCAGAAGCTGCTGGCTATGGAAGGCGTCGAGCTGGAAATCCGCCCGGGTGCGCTGAGCGCCATCGCCCGCAAGGCGATCCGCCGCAAGACCGGCGCCCGTGGCCTGCGTTCGATCCTGGAGCAGTCGCTGATGGACGTCATGTACGACCTGCCCAACTACAAGGGCGTGCAGAAGGTGGTGATCGATGAAAATACGATCAACGGCGATGCACCTCCGCTGCTGATGTACGAAGAGCAGCAGCCCAAGGTGGCGGGGTCCAACTGACGCGAGGGCTGCCAGACGTGGTAAGTGGTCGGGACCACACCGGCAGCCGGGCGAAAAGGCCGTTCGCGTAGAAGCGAGCGGCTTTTTTTGTTTATTTCTACCGACGAGAGGGAGGAAACGCGGGTATGCTGTTTCAGAGGGGCCAGCAAGTGCAGGGAGCGGCATCTGCCTGCCTTGATGAATCGATTGGCACGTATCTTGTAATCGATTCGGGCGGCCCAATTTACGCCTTAAATGACTGACTTGGGGAAAATGATGTCCGGAACACAACTCCTCCCGGCCGAGCCGATTCGCCTCCCACTGTTGCCGCTGCGCGACGTGGTGGTGTTTCCGCACATGGTGATCCCGCTGTTCGTGGGACGCCCGAAGTCCATCAAGGCGCTTGAGACTGCGATGGAGGCGGGCAAGAGCATCATGCTCGTGGCCCAGAAGACGGCGGCCAAGGACGAGCCGACCGCCGACGACCTGTATGAGGTCGGCTGCATCGCCAATATCCTGCAAATGCTGAAACTGCCCGACGGTACCGTGAAGGTGCTGGTCGAGGGTACCCAGCGCGCGAATATCCGCGAGGTGAGCGAGGACGATGCGCACTTTATGTGCGAAGCCGTGCCCGTGCCGCCCGCACCTGGCGAAAGCGCCGAGACCGAGGCCCTGCGCCGCGCGATCGTGTCGCAGTTCGACCAGTACGTGAAGCTCAACAAGAAGATCCCGCCCGAGATCCTGACCTCGCTGTCGGGCATCGACGAGGCAGGCCGCCTGGCGGACACCATCGCCGCGCACCTGCCGATCAAGCTCGAGCAGAAGCAGAAGATCCTGGAGATGGTCAATGTGACCGAACGCCTGGAAAGCCTGCTGTCGCAGCTCGAGGGCGAGATCGACATCCTCCAGGTTGAAAAGCGCATCCGTGGCCGCGTCAAGCGCCAGATGGAGAAGAGCCAGCGCGAGTACTACCTGAACGAGCAGGTCAAGGCCATCCAGAAGGAACTCGGCGAGGGCGAAGAAGGCGCCGACCTGGAAGAACTCGACAAGCGCATCAAGGCTGCGCGGATGCCGAAGGAAGCCAAGAAGAAGGCCGACGCCGAATTCAAGAAGCTCAAGCTGATGTCGCCGATGTCGGCCGAAGCCACCGTCGTGCGCAACTACATCGACACGCTGGTGAACCTGCCGTGGCGCAAGAAGAGCAAGGTCAACAACGACCTCGCCAACGCCGAGCGCGTGCTGGATGAAGACCACTACGGCCTGGAGAAGGTCAAGGAACGCATTCTCGAGTACCTCGCGGTGCAACAGCGCGTGGACAAGGTGAAGGCACCTATCCTCTGCCTGGTCGGGCCTCCCGGCGTGGGCAAGACCTCCCTCGGCCAGTCGGTGGCGCGCGCGACGAACCGCAAGTTCGTGCGCATGGCACTGGGCGGCGTGCGTGACGAGGCCGAAATCCGCGGCCACCGCAGGACCTATATCGGCTCGATGCCGGGCAAGATCCTGCAGAGCCTGTCCAAGGTCGGCGTGCGCAATCCGCTCTTCCTGCTCGACGAGATCGACAAGATGGGCATGGATTTCCGCGGCGATCCGTCGTCGGCGCTGCTCGAGGTGCTGGACCCGGAACAGAACCACACGTTCCAGGACCACTACATCGAAGTGGACTTCGACCTGTCCGACGTGATGTTCGTGGCGACGTCGAACTCGCTCAACATCCCGCCGCCGCTGCTCGACCGTATGGAAGTGATCCGCCTGTCGGGTTACACCGAGGACGAGAAGGTCAATATCGCGCAGCGCTACCTGTTGCCCAAGCAGATCAAGAACAACGGTCTGAAGGCAGGCGAGATCGAGGTTGCCGAAAGCGCGATCCGCGACATCATCCGCTACTACACGCGTGAAGCGGGGGTGCGTTCGCTGGAACGCGAGGTCTCCAAGATCGCGCGCAAGGTGGTCAAGCTGCTGCTGCTGAAGAAGGAGTCGGGCACGATCAAGGTCGATTCCGAGAACCTGGACAAATTCCTCGGCGTGCGCAAGTACGATTTCGGCCTGGCCGGCAAGGAAAACCAGGTTGGCCAGGTCACCGGTCTGGCGTGGACCGAGGTGGGCGGCGATCTGCTGACCATCGAAGCCGCGATCATGCCGGGCAAGGGCAACATCACGCGTACCGGTTCGCTGGGCGATGTGATGAAGGAGTCGGTCGAGGCCGCACGTTCGGTGGTGCGTTCGCGGGCACGCCGCCTGGGTATCACGGATGAGATGTTCGAGAAGCGCGACATCCACATCCACGTGCCTGAAGGCGCCACGCCCAAGGACGGCCCGTCCGCAGGCGGTGCCATGACCACGGCGCTGGTGTCGGTGCTGACCGGCATCCCGGTGCGCGCGGATGTCGCCATGACCGGCGAGATCACGCTGCGCGGCGAGGTGCTGCCGATCGGGGGCCTCAAGGAGAAGCTGCTGGCGGCCCACCGGGGCGGCATCAAGCTGGTGCTGATCCCGGAGGAAAACGTCAAGGATCTGGCCGAGATCCCCGACAACGTGAAGAACGCCATCGAGATCGTGCCGGTCCGCTGGATCGACAAGGTGCTGGAACTGGCGCTCGAGCGCAAGCCCGAGGCGTTGCCTGAAGAAGATGCCAAGCCCGCCGAAGTGGCGGACAAGGCCACGGCCAAGGTTGAGCGTCTGCATCACTGACACAGCTTTGGCCGCATGAACGAAACGCCGCGGGGCAGCGATGCCCGGCGGCGTTTTTTTGCGCGCACAGGTCTTGGCAAACTGAAATCACCTGTATTACACTTGCGCCCTCGCAACGCAAACCACGGCAACTGCCGCGAGGTGTGGAGCGATCAGCAAGTTGCAGGCAGCCAGCCTGTGATGGTCGAGCGGGTGCTTAGCTCAGTTGGTAGAGCGGCGCCCTTACAAGGCGTAGGTCGGGGGTTCGAACCCCTCAGCACCCACCACGCTTGACTAACAAAATCAAGGACTTAGAGCGATCTAAGTCCTTTTTTGTTGGTATTTCCATCTCCCTCCGGCCGAGCCGCGCGCTAAATTGCTGTTCCGCCGTTGCTCGGCATGGCGCTCCCGGCCGGTGTTTTCCGGCGTCCCACAGATAAGCGCTATTCGCTCCCGATGTTGCGAGCGCTCTGCGCAGTTTTTTCAGGCCTGGCCCGGCACTGCACGTACGATTTCCCCGCATTCCCGCGCGAATGAGCGCATATGGGACGTGCACGGCAGCACGGCCCAGTGTCGTGAGCCTGGCGCGGAACTTGCGGAACCAGTCAGAAAATCGACTGCGGACGCCGACATGGACAGCGTGGAAGTGATCGTCGATGCGATGCGCAAGCTCGTGGGCGAAGGTGACGACCTGGCGTGGTGGCAAGGCGCCGTGCGTGCCGCCATCATCTTCGTCGGCACCTGGGCGATGCTGCGGTTGGCCGGCAGGCGGGCCTTCGCGCAAAAGACATCGTTCGACCTGTGCATCATGTTGCTGCTGGGCGCGGTGTTGTCGCGCGCCGTGGTCGGGGCCACTTCGTTCGCGGTGGCGTTTTCCGCCGGGCTGGCATTGGTGCTTCTGCACCGGGTGGTGGGCTGGCTGTCGAGCCGTTCTCCGGCATTCGACCACGCCACTGGCGGCCACGCGCTGGACCTGCTGCGCGAGGGGGAACTGGACCGGGAGCGCGTGAGCCACGCAATGCTGACCGAGGAAGACCTCAAGGCCAACCTGCGTGCGACACTTCAGACCGACAGCTTCGACGACCTTACCCGGGTGGTGCTGGAGCGCGACGGCAAGGTGACGTTCGTGAAGGGCCGCGGCGGCGACGGCCGCGTACCCGCAGCACCGGCCACGCATGCTGTCTCGCGCAGCAACGGAGTGTCTGTGCAGGCGTCGGAGGCGCAGCGATGACGCTTGGGGAAAACGGCAGCGACAACGGCAGCATTGCGCGCTATTTGCTGCGCCACCATTTGCATGTGGTCACGGCGGAGTCCTGTACCGCGGGCCTGATCGCCTCGCGCATCGCCGAGGTGCCGGGTTGCGGAGATGTCTTGCACTGCGCCATCGTGGCGTATTCGCCCTCGGCCAAGGAACAGTTGCTGCACGTGCCGCCTGAGACCATCAGGCAACACGGACTGACCAGCGAGGCGGTCTCGCTGGCGATGGCGCTGGGCGCCATGGAGATGACCGGCGCCGACCTCGCGATCGCCAACACCGGCGTCGCCGATGATGGCGGCGATGGTGATATCCCGGCGGGTACGCAGTGCTTTGCCTGGGTGTTCCGCCGCCACGGCCATGCGGCGCGTGATGTGCTGCGGAGCACCGGGGGTATTGCCGCGTTCACGGAAACGCGGCGCTTTCCGGGGACGCGTAACGCCGTACGCGAAGCCGCTGCCGACTGGGCGCTGGCTCGCATTTGCCATTACCACGAACAGGCGCAGCGCGGGCAAGGCCACTGTGGCCCGCGCGCATGAAGCGCCTGAAGACCCGGACGGCGCGCTGGCAGCCCCGGAAAGAGACCCAGCCTTGGATAGTGCCCTCCCGACTAATGGTGCCGACAAAGCGTTGCGTACGGTATTGCGCGAGGCCGGGTTGCGTTATGTCGATGACAGTATGCCGGGCATCGGGCGCCGCCGTCAGGGCGGCGGCTTTGCCTACATCGACGCCAACGGCAAGCGCGTGGACGATGCCGCCACGCTGGCACGCATTGCTGCGCTGGCGATTCCTCCTGCCTACGAGGAAGTGTGGATCTGTGCGAACCCTGCGGGCCACCTGCAGGCGACCGGGCGCGATGCGCGCGGCCGCAAGCAGTATGTCTACCACCCTGAGTGGAGCGCGCAGCGCGATTCGGACAAATACGCGCGGTTGCCGGCCTTCGGCAGCGTACTGCCCCGCTTGCGGGCGCGCGTCGCGCGCGACCTGCGCCGCAACGGCATGCCGCGCGAAAAAGTGGTCGCGGCGGTGGTGCAACTGCTCGACGCCACGCTTGTGCGCGTGGGTAGTCCGCAATATGCGCGGCAGAACCGCACCTACGGCCTCACCACGCTGCGCCGCCGCCATGTCACCGTGCGCGGCAGCCGGCTGCGTTTCCAGTTCACTGGCAAGAGCGGCATCACCCACGACGTATCGGTCAACGATCCGCGCCTGGCCCGCATCGTGCGCAATTGTGCCGACCTGCCAGGCCAGTGCCTGTTCAAGTATCGCGACAGCGACGGCGAGATCCGCGAGGTCGGATCCGCCGACGTCAACGCCTACCTGCAACAGGCGACCGGCGGCGACTTCACTGCCAAGGACTTCCGCACCTGGGCGGGCAGCGTGCATGCGCTCGCGCTGCTGCGCGCGGCCGGCGCGGACGGCGAAGCAGCGCGCAGGAAGTGCGTGGCCGGGGTCATCAAGTCAGTGGCCCAGCGCCTGCGCAACACCGTGGCGGTGTGCCGCAAGTGCTATGTCCATCCGGCGGTGATCGAGGCCTTCATCGACGACGGATTGCAGGACTGCGCGCGCGTCGCCATCGTCAGCCGCCTGCGTGCCGACGAAGCACGGCTGCTGAAGCTGCTTGCAGAACGGGCCAGGACTGCATAGGGCGTCCCGCGGTGAGCCTCGAGCGTCGAAAGGCTGACGGAAGAACCAGGGCTGGACGTCCGGCCGGAGGATGGCGACCCAGTATGAGAACGGCCCAGCAGCCACAGGACAGGGCGCTCCGATTCAGCGCTGCGAAGGAATGTTGCCGCCGTCGACGATGAGCTCGGTGCCGGTGACGTAGCTGGCCTCGTCCGACAGAAGGAAACGGACCACTCGCCCGATCTCCGCGGGGGTGCCGAGGCGGCCCAGCTGGATGCGTCGTTCGAAGGTGCCTTCGGGCAGGGCATCGATGGCAGGTTGAAGCATCGGTGTGTGGATCTGTCCGGGAGAGACGGCGTTGATGCGGATGCCGTCGCGGCCCAGGCTGTCCGCGAGCGAGCGCACCAGCGAGAGCAGGCCGCCCTTGGAGGCGGAGTAAGCCGGAATCAGGGCGTTGCCCAGCGTGGCATTGATCGACGCGATGCCGACGACTGCCGCGCCAGGTTGCGCGCGCAGGTCAGGCAGCATGGCTTGCACCAGCAGGGCCATGGCGCGCAGGTTGACATCAAGCACCGCGTCCCAGCGCGCCTGTGTAAGGCCGTCGATCCCGCTCTGGTCCACCACGCCGGCAGCATGCACCATGCCGCCCAGCACCGGCAGGGCGGCGCGGGTGCGGACCAGCGCGTCTTCCAGGCCGGCGGGGGCGCGCAGGTCGATGCCGAGCCCGAAGGTGGGCACGTCATAACGTTCGGCGAGCGCCGCGGCGACGGCACGCGCCTTGTCCTCCTGGATATCCCAGATGGCGACCGGCCGGTTTGCCGCGGCCAAGGCCGCCGCGCAAGCCTCGCCAATGCCGGACGCGCCACCGGTAACCACGACCGCACTGGCCGGCGTGTTGAGGGCCACGCGAAAATCGCCGGTGGCAGGGTGTTGGATCGTCACTGGATGTCTCTCCCGGATGTCATGTTGTTGGCGCAGCCGCGGTAGACGCGGCTGATATGCGCATTGTTTCCTGTCACGCAGGATGCGACATAGTCCAAATGGACCAAAACAACCGCGCCCGAGACGATTTTCCGCCATGGCACCCTGCGGCCGGGGCGACGCGTCTGCTCATCGTGCCGTCAGCTCGCTGAGTGGCGTCGGCACGTCGTATTCACCTCAATCGAGCGGAATGATGCTGTGCAGGACGGTTTGTACCAGCGCCGCCTGGCGGGTCACCCCAGTCTTGGAGAACACGGCACGCAAATGCGCGCGCGCGGTATTGCGGCGGATGTCGAGTTCCTGCGCCGCTTCGTCCAGTGACAGGCCCTGGGTCAGCAACAGTACGAGCGACGCCTCCGTCCGGGTGAAATCGAACATATTGCGCAGTAGTTCGGCCGACCCCAGTGCCTTTTGATCGGGGTCGCGGATAAAGACCGCCACCGCGGGCTGGCGCGGACGCTCGGACCACTTCTGCGAGGCGATGGAACGCACCAGCAGTCCCAGCCGGGCGCGGTCGCCCTTGCGCGGCACCGACAGCCCGAGCGGGATGCCGGGCTGCTCCGAGTCTCGCAAGGCGATGGCCTGGCGGACCAGGGCCTGCAGCTTGCGGTTTTCCTGCGCCGAGTCGGCCATCAACTGGCCGTTGCAAACCACCAGACCATCCTTTTCCGCCAGCAAGGCGTCGGCCATGCCATTTGTGGTAAGGACCTGGCCGGTGTCGTCCAGGATCACCGAGCCGATCAGCAACCTGTCTACCGTGCCGGCGTAGAAGCGCCGCTCCGACTCGGTCGTGTTGAGGTTGGCGTGGATACGTACCGCGCGCTCCAGGTGCGGCACGATGCGCCGGCACAGCGCCTTGTCGGCCTCGGAGAAGCGGTCGCTGCCATGTGGGCGGCAGATTCGCAAGCGGCACTCCACACCATGCTCGGCGCGGATGTCTACGCCCATGATTTCAAGCACGTCGTAGGGCTTGTTGAAGAATCGATAGATCTCGCTCTCTAACCACCTGGCCTCGCCAATCAATTCATGCACGGTCAGGACTTGTGCGTTGGGCAGGTTGACGAAAGGGTCGATGGCATAGAAGTGCTGCGCGTAGGCGCCCGTTCCGACGGTGGTATCCACCGCGCTGGAAGTGATCATCAGCCCCGGCGACGTATTGGACGGCGGGCGTAGCACCAGGGTCACGTAGTTGGCGGCCAGCAGGTGTCGCAGCGCATCCAGCAGCGACTGCCATGGGATATCAAGCAGCGGGCCGTCGTACACCAGCCCGATCAGATCGCTGATCTCGTCAATGCCGAGTGCGGGCCGGCCAGGTAGCTGTGCGTCGATCCATTGAAGGCTTGTCATCGGTGCTCTCTCAAATCTGCGGCGCAATGCGGCCGGGGCATTGCGCCAGTCCGGCCGTCGGCGACCGGCGATCGGCTGGAGATAGTATCTGCTTCTCCATGCGCTGGTAGTGGGTGTTTTCCCCGGGCGCCGTGCGGGGGACGCCTGTCGTGCGGAGGGAAATAGTCCCAACAGACTAGATTCGCGCACGGACGCTCCATGTCGCTCCAGAAACGGTTGAATCTAGTCCGTCAGGACCATGCCCGTGAAGTGGCCCGGCCAGAAGAATAAGGCCATGAGCAAACAGTCACCACGGAGGAGACATGGAAGCGCAGCAGTTCCTGCAGACAGCCCCGCAGCCCACCCGCTACGCCCGCGGTTGGCATTGCCTTGGGCAAGCTTCGGACTACAAGGACGGCAAGCCACATCGGCTCGACATCTTCGGTACGCGCCTGGTCGCGTTCACCGGCGAGGACGGGGGCATCCGCATCCTCGATGCGTGGTGCCCGCACATGGGCGCGGACCTGGCTCTCGGCGAAGTGAAGGGCAACGCCATCGTGTGCCGCTTTCATGGCTGGCACTGGAATGGCGACGGCGCGTGCGAGCATGTGCCGTGCGCCAGCCGCATTCCGCCCAAGGCGCGCACACGTGCGTGGTCTGTCTGCGAGCAGAACCACCTGCTGTTCATCTGGCACGATCCCGAGAGCGCGCCGCCGCCGCCCGCGGTGGCGGTACCGCGCATCAGCGCGTGCTTCACCGGTGAGTGGACCGGGTGGACGATCCGCAAGATGGTGATCGGCACCCATTGCCGGGAGCTTGTCGATAACCTGGCGGACGTCGCCCATTTCGGGCCGGTGCACGGCTCACCAGCCGTCTATTTCTGCAATACGTTCGACCGCCACATCGGCTACCAGATGTTCCGCGGCGAGGAGAGCGAGTTACTTGGCCGGGGTCTGGTTGCGGACAGCGCGTACTTCGGGCCCGCCTACCACGTAACGCGCATGACGGCGGAGGTGGACGGCAAGCCCCTTGACACCATCCTGCTCAATTGCCACGTGCCGATCGACTCGCAGAGCTTTGAGCTGCGCTACGGCGTCATGGTCAAGAAGGTGCCGGGGCAGTCGGAGGAACAGAACCAGGAGATGGCGCAGGCGTATGTAGAGCAGGCGCAAGCCTCCTTCTTCCAGGACGTGGAGATCTGGCACAACAAGATCCGCGTCGACCGGCCCGTGCTCAGCGACGCCGATGGTCCGGTCTATCAGCTACGCGAGTGGTACCGCCAGTTCTACACCGATGTAGCCGACCTGCCCGCTGACCTTGACCGCAAGAAGGTCTTCGAGCGGCGCGACGGCGCCTGGCGCACGCTCGATGCCGTGCCGCCGGAGGCGGCGAGCAAGCTGCACCTGATCTGATGAAGGAGAGCGTCATGCGACTGGAAGGAAAAGTGGCACTGGTCACCGGCGCCGGGTCCGGCATGGGGCGGGCCATGGCCGAGCGCTTTGCGGCCGAGGGTGCGGCGGTGGTCGTGGTGGACCGCGACGACGGCGCCGCGCAAGCGACGCTCGACACGATCGGCGGCGAGGCGCACGGCATGGCGCGTGGCTGCGACGTCGCGGACAGTGCGGCGGTGGGGCGGCTGCACGAGGAGGTCGCGATGCGCTGGGGGCGGCTCGACATCCTGGTCAACAACGCAGGCATCGGCCAGGTGCCGGGAGACGGCTTCGAGCACTACCAGGTGCGCGCGGCCGAGCGCGGGCGGCAGCTGGCAGCCGGCGAGACGCCCACGGTCTATACCGACATGATCGTCGACCTCAACGATGCCGGCTGGCAGCGCGTGGTGGATGTAAATCTCAACGGCACGTTTTACTGCTCGCGCGAGGCGGTGCGGCTGATGACGCGCGCGGGGGTGGGCGGCGCCATTGTCAATATCGCCAGCGTCTCGGCGCTGAGCGGCGAAGGGCCTCTCAGCTATTGCGCGTCAAAGGCGGCCGTGCTCGGCCTCACCCGCTGCCTGGCGCGCGACCTGGGCCCGCGTGGCATCCGCGTCAACGCGATCTGCCCGGGGCCCACGCGCACGCCGATGATGCAGTCCATCAGCGAGGAATGGGCACGCAGCCTGGAGCGCGCGATCCCGCTGGGGCGCATGGCCGAGCCGGAAGAGATCGCGGCGGCGGCACTGTTCCTGGTGAGCGGAGACGGCATGCAGATGACGGGCCAGACGCTGTCAGTCAGCGGCGGCATGGCAATGATTTAACGGCGCAGGCGCGACGGCGACGCGTTCGGGTCGTTGTCCTGCCTCGATGGAAGGACAAGAGGGAGAGCAGCATGCGAGTAACGGGACGTTTGCAAGACAAGGTGGCGCTGATCAGTGGCGCTGGCACGGGGATCGGCGCTGCCACGGCTGCGCGCTTCGCGGCCGAAGGGGCGAGGGTGATGCTGTGCGGGCGGCGCGAGGCGCCGCTGCGCGCCGTGGCCGAGGAGATCCGGTCGCGCGGCGGCGAGGCCGCGTGGATTCAGGCCGATGTCACCAACGAGGCGGATGTGGAGCGGGCGGTGGCCCAGACCGTCGCACAGTTCGGCGGTCTGCATGTCATGGTCAATAACGCGGTCAACTATACCTGGGGCGTGCTCGACGAGGTCAGCACGCAAGCCTGGCGGCAATGCCTGACCGGTAGCCTGGACGTCGCCTTCTTCGGCACGCGCGCGGCGCTGCGCGTGATGAAGGCGGCCGGCGGCGGCGCCATCGTCAACCTGGGTTCGGTGGCGGGCCTGCTTGGCAGTCCGGGGCTGTCGGCCTATGGCGCGGCCAAGGCGGGCGTGCTCAACTTCAGCCGCGCCGTGGCGCTCGAGGGCGCAGCCCGCAACGTGCGCGTCAACGTGGTGATTCCCGGTGTGGTCTGGAGCGAGGGCACGCGCGAAGCGCTTGCCAGCGAGGAGGTCGCCCGCGGTACCGCACGCGCGGTGCCGCTGGGGCGCGTGGGCGAACCGCACGAGGTGGCTGGCGCCATCCTGTTCCTGGCGTCGGACGAGGCTTCGTATATCACCGGGCAGAGCCTGGTAGTCGATGGCGGCAAGACCTGCCGGCTCGACGTGGGCGCAACCGACTACGTGTCGGAGACGTCAGCCGAGCGGCGCGCCGCGCCGCAGGCAAGCTGAGCGCACCCTACTGAATGAGCAAGGAGAGGCAAATGACAGCAGACATGGAATCGATGCAGGCCCGACTCGATCGACTCGAGTCGGTCAACGAAATCCGCATGCTGCCGGCCAAGTATGCGCTGGCGCTCGACATGCGCGACCTCGATGCCTGGACCAGCCTGTTTCCCGAGGACGTGGCGGTGGGCAAGGACCAGGTGGGCCGCGAGCACTTGCGGCGCTGGATAGACGAGACCCTGCGCAACCAGTTCACGGTGACCTCGCACCATATCGGCGGACACATCATCGAGTTCCAGGATGCGGACCATGCGAGCGGCGTGGTGTATTCGAAGAACGAGCATGAGACCGGCCCCGAATGGGTCATCATGCAAATGCTCTACTGGGACGACTACGAGCGCATTGACGGCCGCTGGTATTTCCGGCGCCGCCTTCCATGTTATCTGTATGCGAGCGACCTGAACAAGCCGCCTATCGGCGACAAGAAGATGCGCTGGCCGGGCCGTGAGCCCTACGAGGGTTCCTGGCATGCACTGTGGCCCTCGTGGAAAGCGTTCTGGAACGCCAAGCCGAATGAGGCGCTGCCCGGCGTCGCCGAGCCGGTACCGCTGGATCGCTTTCTCGAGACGATGCGTCGCGGTTCGGCACTTCCCAAGGTCCGCACGCGCTGACGCCATGCCGAAACCGATCAAGGGATCATCAAGATGAGCGCAAGCCTGTTTGAGCCACTGCAGCTCGGCGACATTGCACTCGCCAATCGCATCGTGATGGCGCCGATGACGCGCAGCCGCGCCGGCGCGGGCGACCTGCCCACCGGCCTGCACCAGGCGTACTACGCGCAGCGCGCGGGCGCCGGGCTGATTATCGCGGAGGGCACTTACCCTAGCCGGCATGGCAAAGGGTACTGCCGCACGCCGGGCATCGAGACCACCGCGCAGATCGACGCCTGGCGCGACGTGTCAGGTTCCGTGCGCAGCCAGGGCGCGGCGATGGTGCTGCAGCTGATGCACGTCGGGCGCGTGGCGACGCGCCATAACAAGGCGCCAGACGCCCGGACGGTGGCCCCGTCGGCGATCCGCGCGCGCGGCACCATCTATGCCGACGGCCACGGCCTGGTCGGGATGGAGGTGCCCCGCGCGCTGGCCGCACATGAAGTCACGGCCGTGATCGAGGAGTACCGCCAGGCCGCCGTCAATGCGCTGGCCGCCGGATTTGACGGCGTCGAGCTGCATTGCAGCAGCGGCTACCTGCCGATGCAATTCCTGCTTCCTTGCACCAATCAGCGCACCGACGGCTATGGCGGCTCGCTGATGGCGCGGCTGCGCTTCGTCGTGGAGACGCTCGAGGCCATCGCTGAAGCGATCGGGACCGGGCGCGTGGGCCTGCGTATCTGTCCCGGCAACCCGTATAACGACATGCACGATGACGATCCCACCGCCACGTACAGCGCGCTGCTCGATGCCGTGGCGCCGATCGGGCTGGCCTACCTGCACGTGAGCCGCTCGCCGGATCCTGCGCTCGATGCATTTGCGCTGGCCCGTCGGCATTTCGGCGGTGCGGTCATCGTCAATGACGGTTTCGACGGCGCGAGCGCCGTGCGTGCAGTGGCGGGCGGCGTCGGCGAGGCGGTCTCGTTCGCCCGCCATTTCATCGCCAATCCCGACCTGCCTGCGCGCCTGCGGCACGGTGCGCCGCTGGCCGCGTTCGACCGCACGCTGCTGTATACGCCGGGAGCGCGTGGCTACACCGACTACCCGGCCGCCGCGGAGCTTGCCGCGAGTGGCCAGATCGTTCCCCAGGGAGGCTTGCAACCGTGAGCGACTGCCTCGCACCGATTTCGACCATACCCAATGCCGTGGCACACGCGGCGCGGCTGCGCGCGGATGCGGTGGCCATCCAGGAAGACGGCTTGTCCTTGCGCTATGGCGCGCTGCACGAGACGGCGCGAGTCGCAGGGCGTGCGTTGATGGCGCTGGGCGTAGCGCCCGGCGAGCGAGTTGCCGTCTGGGCGCCTAACCTGCACGAGTGGATCGTCGCTGCGCTCGGCATCCAGATGGCCGGCGGCGTGCTGGTACCGCTTAACACCCGGCTCAAGGGCGGGGAGGCCGCAGACATTCTCGGGCGTAGCGGTGCGCGGGCGCTGATCTGCATCGGCGAATTCCTTGGCGTCGACTATCCCGAGATGCTGCGTGGGCTTGCGCTGCCGGCCTTGCGCCACCGCGTCATTCTGCGCGGCGAACGCGAAGGCGCTTTGTCTTGGGAGGCTTTCCTCGCCCGCGCCGAAGACACACCCGAGGCCATGCTTGACGCGCGCATCGGCGCGCTGACACCGGACAGTCCGTCCGACCTGCTTTACACCTCCGGCACCACGGGGCGGCCCAAGGGCGTGATCACCACGCACGGGCAGAATCTGCGTGCCTTCTCCGACTGGTCGGACATCGTCGGCTTGCGCGCCGGCGACCGTTACCTGATCATCAATCCCTTCTTCCATGCCTTCGGCTACAAGGCCGGCTGGCTCGCGGCCCTGCTTCGCGGCGCCACCATCCTGCCGCTGGCGCAGTTCGACGCCGAAACCGTGCTCGCTCGCATCGAGCGGTACCGCGTCAGCTTCCTGCCGGGCTCGCCCACGCTCTACCTGAGCTTGCTTGCCCATCCGCGGCTGGATGCATACGACTTGTCATCGCTGCGCGTGGCGGTCACGGGGGCGGCGTCGATCGCGCCAGAGCTGATCCGGCGCATGCGCAAGGTGCTCGGTTTTGACGTGGTGCTCACTGCTTACGGACTGACCGAGTGCTGCGGCCTGGCGACGGTCTGCCGGCTCAGCGACGCGCTGCAGACTATCGCCAACACGAGCGGGCGTGCGCTCGCCGGCGTGGAGATTCGCTGCGTAGACGCTGAAGGAAACGACGTCGCCGCCGGTGAGCCAGGCGAAGTGTGGATCCGCGGCTACAACGTCATGCGTGGGTACTTCGACGACGAGGCCGCCACACGCGAGGCCATCGACGACGCGGGGTGGCTGCATACAGGCGACATCGGCAGCCTCGACGCCGCCGGAAACCTGTGTATCACCGGCCGGCTCAAGGAAATGTTCATCGTCGGCGGCTTCAACTGCTATCCCGCGGAAATCGAGCACCTGATTGGCACGCATCCAGCGGTGGCGCAGGTCGCGGTGGTCGGCGTACCCGATGCGCGCCTGGGCGAGGTTGGCCGCGCCTTCGTGGTGTTGCGCGACGGCGAGAGCATGAGCGGGGAGGCATTGCTGGAATGGTGCAAAGCCCGCCTGGCAAACTATAAGGTGCCGCGTTCCGTGGCCTTCATGGCGGCCCTGCCGACCAATGCCACGGGCAAGGTCGTCAAGCACGAACTGATGGCGCTCCAGGCGCGCATGTGCGCCTGAGCGTGCAGGCGGAATTGGCAGCCGAGGGTACAAGATTGAGTCATCCGGGTATTGCGCAGATGATGAACACAAGCTATAGTTCGGCCTCTTGCAGCAGGGCACGGTCGGCAAGGGAAGGTTGGCAGGCGTTGTAGGCTTATGATTTGTAAGGAAATTTGATTCCCTTGCAAGGCGTCCTCAGCACCCACCACTCTCCATCGCAAGGACATGTGCATTGCCGGCAGCAAGCACCGACACAGGAGTGGTAGTTCAGTCGGTTAGAATACCGGCCTGTCACGCCGGGGGTCGCGGGTTCGAGTCCCGTCCACTCCGCC
>NZ_JBYTAH010000025.1:27020-82394 GCF_058787975.1 Cupriavidus sp. FW305-26 | reverse complement strand
CACCCGATTCTCCCGATCCCCTGCCCCTCCCCCAGGAGCCACAAGCATGACCGTCAGTCTGAACAAGGCCGTACCCGACTTCAGCGCGCCGATGACCGGCGACGCCACCTTCCGCCTTGCCGACTACCGCGGCAAGACGGTGGTGCTGTACTTCTACCCGAAGGACAACACGCCGGGTTGCACCACGGAGGCCATGAACTTCCGCGACCAGTATGAGGACTTCCAAAAGGCCGGCGTGCAGGTGTTCGGCATCTCGCGCGACAGCATCCGCTCGCACGAGAACTTCAAGGCCAAGCTTGAGCTGCCCTTCGAGCTGATCTCCGACGCCGACGAAGCCGTGTGCACGCTGTTCGATGTCATCAAGCTGAAAAAGCTCTATGGCAAGGAGCACCGGGGCATCGAGCGCAGCACCTTCATCATCGACGGCAAGGGCATCCTGCGCCACGAGCTGCGCGGCATCAAGGTGCCGAACCATGTTGACGAAGTCCTGGAAATCGTGCGCGGGCTCTGAGGTATCGCGTCGGTATCGGCCTTGCCACGACACGGACGCCAGCCCGGCCGTGCTGTGTCGCAACACGCCGTTGGCAAACCCAATTGCCAAACCCAAAACCTTCGGATACATTGGCCCGTAATGAGTTCAGATTCCGGATGCCACGCTGTTTCGACTCCCCGGCCCAGGCGGTTCGCGCCACAGGCCGGTAGCGGACCTGCCGTGTCGGCAGTCCGCAAAAGAGCCGCCAATCCTGTTATGCAGGCATGGCGGCTTTTTTGTTTGCAACCGCGTCTGTCCTCATGCCTGTCCGCGCCGGGAGCCTCGCGCATGCATGCCCCGGCCATCGGCCGCCACGCCGTCTCCGACGTATCGCGGCGTCGCGGCACGGACACCCTCGCCCCCTTCTTGTCCCCCTGAAAGGAAAGCCAAGCATGCCGCTGCCTACCATGCCCGCCAAGCCTGCCCAATTGCTGGATCCGAGCGAGTTTGCTCCGGTCTCCGCGGTGCCCAAGGCCAAAGCCGCCACACAGGGCAAGAAACCTGTGCCGGCGCTCGAGCGCGTGGCATTGCTGGAAACCGGCGACACCGAGGTGCCTGAGGTCCAGGCCCGCGCCGCCGGTGGCACCCGTGCCCGCAGCACCGAGACCCCGGCCGTATCGACGCCTGCCGTCAATGCCGCACCGGTCAGCCTGGTCAAGCCGTCCACCGGCCCCACGCGCCGCGCCCGCAAGTCCGAAGGCCCGAGCAAGCTGTTCGTGCTCGACACCAACGTGCTGATGCACGACCCGGCCTCGCTGTTCCGCTTCGAGGAACACGACATCTATCTGCCGATGATGACGCTCGAAGAGCTGGACAACCACAAGAAGGGCATGAGCGAAGTCGCGCGCAACGCGCGCATGGTCAGCCGCACGCTCGATTCGCTGGTGGGCGGCACCGACGGCGTGCTCGACGAAGGCCTGCCGCTGGCCAAGCTGGGCAACCGCGACGCGCAGGGCAAGCTGTTCTTCCAGACGCGCCTGAACGACATCAAGCTGCCTGAAGGCCTGCCGCAGGGCAAGGCCGACAACCAGATCCTGGGCGTGGTCAGCGCGCTGCAGCAGCAGTACCCCGAGCGCCAGGTCGTGCTGGTGTCGAAAGACATCAACATGCGCATCAAGGCGCGCGCACTGGGCCTGCCGGCCGAAGACTACTTCAACGACCAGGTCCTGGAAGACAAGGACCTGCTCTATGCCGGCGTGCTGCAGCTGCCCGGCGACTTCTGGACCAGGCACGGCAAGGGCGTGGAAAGCTGGCAGGACCCGAAGTCAGGCGCCATGTTCTACCGGCTCACCGGGCCGCTGGTGCCGTCGTTCCTGGTCAACCAGTTCGTCTACCTGGAACCGGTCGACGGCAGCCTGCCGCTGTACGCGCAGGTCAAGGAGATCAACGGCAAGACCGCGCTGCTGCAGACCCTCAAGGACTACACGCACCACAAGAACAATGTGTGGAGCGTGACCGCCCGCAACCGCGAGCAGAACTTCGCGCTCAACCTGCTGATGAACCCGGACATCGACTTCGTCACGCTGCTCGGCCAGGCCGGCACCGGCAAGACCCTGCTGGCGCTGGCAGCCGGGCTGGAACAGGTGCTGGACCAGAAGCAGTACAACGAGATCATCGTCACGCGCGCGACGGTGCCGGTGGGCGAAGACATCGGCTTCCTGCCCGGCACCGAGGAAGAGAAGATGCAGCCCTGGATGGGCGCGTTCGACGACAACCTCGAGGTGCTGCAGAAGAGCGACGACAGCGCCGGCGACTGGGGACGCGCCGCCACGCAGGAGCTGATCCGGTCGCGCATCAAGGTCAAGAGCATGAACTTCATGCGCGGGCGCACCTTCGTCAACAAGTTCGTCATCATCGACGAGGCACAGAACCTGACGCCCAAGCAGATGAAGACGCTGGTGACGCGCGCGGGCCCGGGTACCAAGATCATCTGCCTGGGCAATATCGCGCAGATCGACACGCCGTACCTGACCGAGGGTTCGTCGGGCCTGACCTACGTGGTCGACCGCTTCAAGGGCTGGAGCCACAGCGGCCATATCACGCTGGCGCGCGGCGAACGCTCGCGCCTGGCCGACCACGCCGGCGACGTGCTCTGACACCGGCAACCTGCGGGCGCGCCCTGCCGGTGGGGGGGGGGGGGGGGGGGGGGGGGGGGCCCCCCGCAGCGCCTGAGCGCCGTCGTCAACGGCAAGCACTTTGGGGCTATGATGGCCCCATGTTTGCCGTTGCCCCGCATCCCCACTGGAGGCGTCGATGAATACCCAGCATCTGCCCGGCGGGCATGCGCCTGCCGTCGCCCGCAGCCAGCACAGGCAGCGCCTTGCACTGGCCATGCTGGCAGCCGCCGGCATGGCGCTGGCCGCCAGCTGGCGCCCGGCCCATGCCGCCGCCGAAGAAATGGTGATCCGCACCATGGGCCCGGTCAGCTACGTCTGCGGCGGTGTCGCCGAGGACGAGCGCCAGGCGCTGGCCGCGAAGGAAAAGGACTTCAACATGGGCATCCTGTTCACCCAGGGTGCGAACGGTGAATTCCTGTCGGACGTGGCAGTCCGGCTGATGCGCGACGGGCAGGAAGTCGCCAGCTTCCGCGCCGCCGGCCCGCGCTGCCTGATACGTG
This sequence comes from Cupriavidus sp. FW305-26, assembly GCF_058787975.1. NCBI lineage: Bacteria > Pseudomonadati > Pseudomonadota > Betaproteobacteria > Burkholderiales > Burkholderiaceae > Cupriavidus > Cupriavidus sp. FW305-26. The sequence goes on along the minus strand of NZ_JBYTAH010000025.1, from coordinate 79,245 downwards.
CGCCCGAAGGCAGCTACAATATCGAGGCCAGTTACAAGGGCCAGGCCAAGTCCATCAAGGTCAGCACCGGTACGCGCAACGCCCAGCTACGCTGGTAGCGGCAAGGCTTCCGGTGCGCCGGCAGGCCGGCGACCGGAAACCCAGGATGCCATTGCGCCGTACCCGAATCCCTACCCATCCACTGCGTGCGCAGGGCCTGCTTGCCCAGGTCCGGCTGCCGCTGCTCTGCGCCACCGCCCTGCTGCTGGCGGCCTGCGCCAGTTCCCCGTCTTCGCGCCACGCCGGCCTGCCGCGGACGCCGGGCAAACCCATGATCGACCCCAGCGCCGGACTGGAAGAGATTTCGATCCAGGCGATGTCCCTGGTCGGCACACCCTATCGCTACGGCGGCAATACACCGGACTCCGGCTTCGACTGCAGCGGGCTGGTGCGCTACGTGGTGTCGCGCGCGGCCAATGTGAACCTGCCGCGCACCACCGAGGCGATGGGCGTCCGCGGCAGCTCGCTGGACCGCAGCGAAGTGGCATCCGGCGACCTGGTGTTCTTCAACACCACCGGCCGCGCCAATTCGCACGTGGGCATCTACGTCGGACAGAACCGCTTTGTCCATGCACCGTCGTCCGGCGGCACGGTCCGTCTCGAAGACATGGGCAAGCCTTACTGGGCCTCGCGCTACAACGGCGCGCGCCGCGTGGTCGCGGCGGTCAACCAGCCGCCCGCGCCAGTGGCAGCCCCGGCCGCGCCACCGCTGCCTGAGCCGGCGCCGGCCTCGGCACCGCTTGGGGTAGACGACGATCCCATCGCGGCCTTCGCCAACCAGTGAAGCGCCCAAACAAAAAGCCAGGCATCAGCCTGGCTTCTTGTTGGTACGGCGGCCCCTGCCTTACAGGATATGCCGCCCGATCCACCATGCGATCGCCGCCATGAAGGCCGACGCCGGGATCGTCAGCACCCAGGCCCAGACGATATTGCCGGCCACGCCCCAGCGCACCGCCGACATCTTCTGCGCCGAGCCGACGCCGACGATGGCGCCGGTGATGGTATGCGTGGTCGATACCGGCACGCCCAGCGCCGAGGCAAAGAACAGCGTAATCGCCCCGCCCGTCTCGGCGCAGAAGCCGCCGACCGGCTTGAGCTTGGTGATCTTCTGGCCCATGGTGCGCACGATCCGCCAGCCGCCGAACAGCGTGCCCATGCCGATGGCCACGTAGCAGCTGACGATCACCCAGGTCGGCGGCTGGCCGCCGGCGACCACATGGCCGCTGGCAATCAGCAGCATCCAGATGATGCCGATGGTCTTCTGCGCGTCATTGCCGCCGTGGCCCAGGCTGTACAGCGAGGCCGAAACCAGCTGCAGCCGGCGGAACCAGCGGTCCACCCGCGACGGCGGCGTGCGGAAGAAGGTCCAGCCCACCATCACCATCATCAGCGAACCGAGCAGGAAGCCCAGCAACGGCGAGACCAGGATGAACGCCACGGTCTTCAGCAGGCCGCTGCCCACCAGCGCGCCCGTGCCGGCCTTGGCCACCGCCGCACCCACCAGCCCGCCGATCAGCGCATGCGACGACGACGACGGGATGCCGTAATACCAGGTGATGACGTTCCAGGCGATCGCCCCGACCAGGGCCCCGAATATCACGTAGTGGTCGACGATATTGACGTCGATGGTGCCGGTCCCCACCGTGGCCGCCACCTTCAGGTGAAAGACAAAGATTGCGACGACGTTGCACATCGCCGCCATTGCCACCGCATGGTGCGGCTTGAGCACGCCGGTGGACACCACCGTGGCGATCGAGTTGGCCGCGTCGTGGAAGCCGTTCATGAAGTCGAACAGCAGCGCGAGCGCCACCAGCAAGGCGATCACCCACAGGCTCATTTGTATGGTCTGCATGCCGATTGCCGCCTCAGGCGTTTTCCAGGACGATGCCTTCGATGATGTTGGCGACGTCCTCGCACTTGTCGGTGATCGTCTCGAGCTGTTCGTAGATGGCCTTCAGCTTGATCAGGCGCTTGACGTCGGTCTCGTCGCGGAACAGCTTGGACATCGCCGAGCGCATCACGCGGTCGGCTTCAGATTCAAGCTGGTCGATCTGCTGGGCGGTCTTCAGGATGGTGCTGGCATTGCCCATGTCCTCGAGCAGGCCCACCGCGATCTTGACCTGGTCGCAGCACTGCACGCAGATGGCCGCCAGGCGCAGCGCTTCGTCGGTCAGGTTGGTCACGTCGTACAGCGAGATAGTCTCGGCCACGTCTTCCATCAGATCCAGGATGTCGTCCATGGTCGTGATGAGCTTGTGGATCTCGTCGCGATCCAGCGGCGTGATGAAGGTCTTGTGCAGCAGGTCGATGGTGTCGTGCGTGATCCGGTCGGCCTTCTTTTCAGTGGCCTGGACGCGGCGGGCATGGGCCTCGGCGTTGGGCAAGTCGTTGACCAGTGCCTGGAGCTCATGGGCGGCGGTCACCGCGCAGTCGGCATGCTGGTTGAAATATTCGAAGAACTTGCCCTCCGTGGGCATGAATCGGCCGAACATGGAATGTTCCTTGTGGCAGCGTGGTGACGCCGCTGATTGTGTTGCAGGATTGAGCGGACGCGTTGCATGACAGTCGCGGGTGGCGACTGTCATCAAAGCGCAATATTTTACAGGGTTACTGGGACATTGCCCGCGAATTTGGCGCAAACAAGACGGCGCCGCACGGACGATTGCAGGCTGGCTTGACTTCGTCAGGTATCGTTGTCGAAGAAAGCCGGGCCGCCGCTGAAGTTGTCGAACTTGGTGAACTGGCCCAGGAAGGTCAGGCGCACCGTGCCAATCGGGCCGTTACGCTGCTTGCCGATAATGATCTCGGCCGTGCCCTTGTCCTGGGAGTCTGCGTTATAGACTTCGTCGCGGTAGATGAACAGGATCACGTCGGCATCCTGTTCGATAGCGCCGGATTCGCGCAGGTCGGACATCACCGGACGCTTGTTGGGACGCTGTTCCAGGCTTCGGTTCAGCTGCGACAGTGCAATCACCGGACAGTTGAGTTCCTTGGCCAGACCCTTGAGCGAACGGGAGATTTCTGAAATCTCCGTGGCGCGGTTCTCGCCGCCGCCCGAACCTGACATCAGCTGGAGGTAATCGATGATGATCAGGCCAAGCTGCCCGCACTGGCGCGCCAGGCGCCGCGAACGGGCACGCAGCTCCATCGGGTTCAGCGCCGGAGTTTCGTCGATGAACAGCTGGGTGTCGTTCATGCGCTGGATCGCATGCGTCAGCCGCGGCCAGTCTTCATCCAGCAGGCGGCCAGTGCGCAGCCGGTGCTGGTCGAGGCGGCCTACCGAGCCGAGCATACGCATGGCCAGCTGGGTGCCCGCCATTTCCATCGAGAACACTGCCACCGGCAGGCCCTGCTCCACTGCCACATGCTCGCCGATGTTCAGCGAGAACGCGGTCTTGCCCATCGACGGGCGGCCGGCCACGATGATCAGGTCGCCCGGCTGCATGCCGCTGGTCATCTTGTCCAGGTCGATGAAGCCGGTCGGCACGCCGGTGACGTCGGTGGAATCGCGGTGGTACAGCTCGTCGATGCGCTCGACCACCTGGGTCAGCAGCGGCTGGATTTCCTGGAAACCCTTCTGGCCGCGCGAGCCTTCTTCGGCAATCGCAAAAACCTTGGACTCGGCCTCATCCAGCAGCTCGCGCACCTCGCGGCCCTTGGGCGCGAACGCGGCCGAGGCGATATCGTCGGCCGCCGTCACCAGCTTGCGCAGCACCGAGCGCTCACGCACGATCTCCGCGTAGCGGCGGATATTGGCCGCGCTGGGCGTGTTCTGCGCCAGCGAATTCAGGTAGGCCAGCCCGCCCACCTCCTCGGCCTTGCCGGCGACCTGCAGCATTTCATAGACCGTGATCACGTCGGCCGGCTTGGTGGCCGAGATCAACCGGGCGATGCTCTGGAAGATCATCCGGTGGTCAAAACGATAGAAATCCGCCTCGGAAATGAAGTCCGCAATGCGGTCCCAGGCGGCGTTGTCCAGCAGCAGGCCACCCAGCACCGATTGCTCGGCTTCGATGGAATGCGGCGGGACTTTGAGGTTCTCGAGTTGGGGGTCGGCGACGGGCGCGTTCATGGGGAGGCATTATAACGGCGGGAGGACGCACTTCGCCGGACATTTGGCGACCGGGCAGGCAAAGACAAGCGGGCAACAAAAAAAGGCAGGAGCCGGGGCTCCTGCCTTTTTTGCTTGCGGTGCTTCAGCCGGCGCAGCGCGCCGGCAAGGCGGCACGTCCTTAGACGCTCTCACCCACGACCGACACGGTCACGTCGACCACGACGTCCGTGTGCAGCGCAACGCTGACCGGGTGGTCGCCCACCATCTTCAGCGGACCGTTCGGCATGCGAACCTGGGCCTTTTCCAGCTTGAAGCCTTGGCCAGCCAGGGCTTCAGCGATGTCGGCATTGGTCACGGAACCGAACAGGCGGCCGTCCACACCCGACTTCTGGCTGATCTGGACGCTCAGGCCGCTCAGCTTCTCGCCTTCGGCTTGCGCGGCGGCCAGCTTCTCGGCAGCGGCCTTTTCCAGCTCGGCGCGCTTGACTTCGAATTCAGCGATCGCGGTTTGCGTAGCACGGCGGGCCTTCTTGCCCGGGATCAGGAAGTTACGGGCGTAACCGTCCTTCACCTTGACGATGTCACCCAGGTTGCCCAGGTTGATGACTTTTTCCAGCAGAATAATTTGCATCGTATTCTCTCCTTAACGGACCTATGGCCTGATCAGTTCTTGTGCAGGTCGGTGTACGGCATCAGCGCGAGGAAACGCGCACGCTTGATGGCCGTATCCAGCTGACGCTGATAGTGAGCCTTGGTACCGGTCAGGCGGGCGGGCGTGATCTTGCCGTTGTCGCCGATGAAGTCCTTCAGGGTGTCCAGATCCTTGTAGTCGATCTGTTCCACGCCAGCCACGGTGAAGCGGCAGAAGCGCTTGCGCTTGAACAGCGGGTTCTGTTGCTGGAAGCGCTTCTTGTTCTTGTTGTCACGTTTGACGAATGCCATGATTCAATCCTTTTCGAATGCTTTACATCCAGTGATGTGAAAGACGAGAGCCTTGCTGTTGCGGTGCCTGCGGGCCAGGAATCCTTCGCAGTCGAGCAGCGTGCCGAGCGGTAAGCGCTCCAGACGCTGGCCAACCTGTCCGACCCCCATCGCTGAGATTGCAAACTCGACCTGCCGCGGCGTTTGCGCCTCGACGGCCTCGCCGCTGTACTGCAGGATGCAGTTCACGACGGGGACCCCGGCCGGGGTATAGCGCAGGGCATCGCGTTCCGCCAGGGTGGCGGCAAGCCGAAGCTGGTTCAACGCGGGACCTCTTGCTGGTTGCAATCCATGCTGCCGTGGCCGACGCTGTCAGCCATGGCGCGCACCGCAGTCCGCACTCAGGCGGCCTGGCCTTCGGTGGTCGTTTGCGCGGCCTTGCGGGCTTCTTCGCGCTGCACTTCCTTCATCATCGGCGAAGGTGCGGTCTCGGCCTTCTTGGTCTGCACGATCAGGTGGCGCAGGACGGCGTCGTTGAACTTGAACGCGTGTTCCAGTTCAGCCAGCGTTTCCTTGCCGCATTCGATGTTCAGGCAAACGTAGTGAGCCTTGGCCAGCTTCTGGATCATGTAAGCCATCTGGCGACGGCCCCAGTCTTCCACGCGGTGAACGTTGCCGTTCTGCGAGGTCACGAGCTGCTTGTAGCGCTCGATCATGGCCGGCACTTGTTCGCTCTGGTCCGGATGGACGATGAAGACGATTTCGTAATGACGCATTGACGCTCCTTTTGGATTAGCCACCCGGGCGTCACGAGTCCGGTGTGGCAAGGTTGAATAGCCTTACATTATAGCGCGCATGGCAGCAAGTGCGCAAGCCGCTGATTACACAGGCAAATCAGGCGTTGGCAAACACGGCCTGCAGCCTTGCCGGATCCCGCGCCAGGCCTGAGTCGGCTGCCAGCGCCAGGGCCAGCAGCACGCGCGCCTTATAGGGATTGAGGTCCGTTGCGGAAACAAAAGCTCCATCCGTCGGGCTGAGCTGGGGCGGAATCGCCACATGGCCGGCCCCGGTGCGGGAACTGCGCACCACGGCCACCCCCGCGGCAGCGGCATCGGCCAGCGCCCCGGCCAGCACCTCATGCACCGAGCCATTGCCGGCGGCAGCCACCACCAGCCCGGCTATACCCGCGCGGACCAGCGCATCCACTGCCACCCTGCCCGGCTGCGCGTAGCTCGCCACGATCTCCACCATCGGCCACGCCGCCGGCATCGGCCCGATCACCCAGGCCGCGCGTGGCGCGCGGGCGAAGCGCACGTAGTCGTCCTGCACGAAACCCAGCGGCCCGCAGGCCGAGACAAAGGCGTCCACCGCCGACGTGTGGGCCTTGGCCACATCCCGCGCAGCGTGGATCTGCTGGTTCAGCACCACCAGCACACCCTTGCCGCGCGCATCGGGATGAGCGGCCACGCGCACCGCATCCAGCAGGTTCAGCGGCCCATCGGCCGACAGCGACGTCGACGGCCGCATTGCCGCTGTCATCACCACGGGCACCGGACACGATTGCGTCAGGTGCAGCGCCATCGCAGTTTCTTCCAGCGTATCGGTGCCGTGGGTGATCACGATGCCAGCCACGTCGGGCTGCGCGGACCAGTGCTCAACCCGCGCCGCCAGCGTTTGCCAGAGCGTGAAGGTCATGTCCTTGCTGTCGACCTGGGCCACCTGCTCGGCCTCGATGCGAGCCGCCGACTGCAGCGCGGGCACCGCTGCCAGCAACGACGACACCGGCACGGTCGCCGCCTGGTAGCGTGCGCTGCTGGCAGAGTTTCCGGCCGCGCCAGCAATGGTGCCGCCGGTGGCCAGTACGACGATGCGAGGCAATTGGGTCATGGAGCGTGCAAAGAAAGTGGAAAGGCAGGAATGGCGATTGTAACGGGCGCGCCCCGCCTCGCCGCGGCTCTCGCCGGTGATCCGCATTCCGTCCATGAGACACGCCCCAAAAATTCTGCTTGCGCTCAGGCCGATACTGTATAAAATCACAGCATACTGTTTAAACATACAGTGCCCGGTCAGACGGATGCAGGATAAAGGATCGACCGATCCTCTTACCCGAAACCCCGCGACCCCGCACGGAACGGCGATCCCATGGCGACCCTGACACCCCGGCAGCAGCAGATTTTCGATCTGATCCGCAACACGATCCGCCGCACCGGCTTTCCGCCCACGCGCGCCGAAATCGCCGCAGAGTTTGGCTTCTCCTCGCCCAATGCCGCGGAAGAACACCTGAGGGCGCTGGCACGCAAGGGCGTGATCGAACTGACCCCGGGCGCTTCACGCGGCATCCGCCTGAAGGTGGCACGCAGCGATTCGGAAATGCCCGACCAGTTTTCGTTGCCGATGGCCGGCGTGATGCAGCTGACGCTGCCGCTGGTGGGCCGCGTTGCTGCCGGCAGCCCGATACTCGCCGCCGAGCATATCGACCGCCAGTACCAGGTCGACGCCTCGGTCTTCGACGAACGCCCCGATTACCTGCTGCGAGTGCGCGGCCTGAGCATGCGCGATGCCGGCATCCTCGACGGCGACCTGCTGGCCGTGCGCCGCGCCAGCGAAGCCGCCAACGGCAAGATCGTGGTGGCGCGCCTGGGTGATGACGTGACCGTCAAGCGCCTGCAGCGGCGCGGTGGCCATATCGAACTGATCGCAGAAAACCCGGACTTCACCAACATCATCGTGGAGCCTGGTGAGGAGTTCTCGCTGGAAGGCATCGCCGTCGGGCTGATCCGATCTTCCGGCTTCTAGCCGGGCACCGCAGGCCAACCGCCTGCGCGGGCCCACCCGCTTCCATTGCTTTGCAGACGCCGCCCGGCTTGCCGGGTGTTGACCCCGCTTTGCCTAAAAGAGGTGCCACCATGCCGCAAATCCACCAAGTCGCCGCCCGTCGCCCGGTCAAGCCCGTGCCGTTCCGCCAGAGCAAGGGCGTACGCGTCTACCAGGGTACGCAGCGCCGCACCATGGTCGGCAGCATGGCGGCGATCTGCCGCATGCTTGAACTCGAAACCGCCGAAAAGCTGGCCGCCTGAAATCTGCCGGCTGTCTCCTAGCAGCTGCGGGCGCCGCCCTCAGCTACGCGGCGCACACGCCTTGGCTTCGGCTTCCAGCTCCGTCGGCGTCAGCTGCGGGAACCACGTATCGCTCTTGCGCAGCTCCAGCGCCGTACCATCCGGCTTCGCCGTCAGCGAAATCAGATAGGCGTATTGGTATTCACCGCCAGACGTGGTCTGGCCGATGCGGATCTCGGTCTGGCTCTTCGCCGGATAGTTGACGACCGCGGCGTCATCGCCCAGATTGTTGCGCAGGCATTTCGCAACCTCACCCATCTTGGCGGGCGTGAACAAGCGCATCGGCGCACGCGCGCGAATGTCCTTTTCAGAAGTGCCGGTGGCACACCCTGCCACCATGGCTGCCATCGCTACGCCAACCGCTGCCGCTCGAACAGACATACCGCCCCCGGGAAATGCAGAACGGCGCCCTCGCGAGGCGCCGTTCTGGGAAATGCTTTGGGGTGGCTGATGGGACTCGAACCCACGACGACAGGAATCTCAATCCCCGCATCAATCGCCATTTTCCCCTTTGGAATCAACGCTTTCGGCCTCGTTTTTTTCCCATGAACGCTCAATTTTTCACAAGCATTCATGCGGCTTCTACGGGTGCCGTGGGAAAAATTGTAACCCGTGCGAGCCCCATGCGCCACCTCAATTTTTGGCCCGCAAACGGCGCCCCTTGCCTGCAGCAACCCCCGAGACATACCCGACCACCACCGGCGCAAACTTTCCGTAGCCCGCCTTGTACGCGGCTTTTTTGCATGATTTTTGCATGGCGGAGCAAGGAGGGGATGACCACTGTGGCCGAGATCTGGCGGAAAGAAGCAGTGATCTCTAAAGCGTGCCGGAGACCGCCGGCGTCATGGCTTACACCACGCCGCCATCCGGGATCGAGCGAGCCGAAACAGATCGGGAATCGTCGTTGTGCTTAATGATCTCGGCCATCTCCGCGCGCGAGACATCCACGATGTCGTCAAGCTCAAGCCCTTCTGCATACGTAAGCGCCTCTTCACCGCGCGCAATATGAAAAATCGTGCCCCGCCAGCTGTCCACGCCGTCCCCGGGACCGGATAGGCGGATGCCAAACTCGACATCCTGATCAAGGACGCGAACGGTCACTAGATCTCCCACGTCAACTTGAATACCGTCAACCGCGTATTCTCGGGCCACGACTATCACGGGCCGTTGCGTGTAGCCTCTGGCGAATATCGCTTGCATTTTTCGCTCCCGCTGAGCGCATCGCCCCAAACTGCAGAGGCAACCGGGACATCCACGACAGGCGTGGGACCGCTTGTTCCTGCGCTTTGACTGCAATGCATCGAGCTCGCTACACTGCGACGGCGAGGTACAGCCCGCCCAGAATGATCAGCCCAGCAACCAGCGCGAAGTAATAGCGCGCGCCGTGCACGGGGAGTTCTGGGTGGCCGGGTAGGTGAGAAACGTGGCGCTTCATCGCGGTTAGCGTGCAGAAGACTGAGTTAAGCATAGGCCTCTGAGAACAGGAACGCCATGTTGGCACCGGCGCCTGACGACGGCTCGAATACACCCTCCCTTCGATCTCTCGACCCGACCGAGGGCTTTTTTGTGCACGGATCGGCGGTTTTGCACAACGTATAGCGCGCTTTCCTGACACGAATGCGCCTCTGACCAGCTATTTGCCATCTCCATCCACGAAGGTAGGAGGTTGCCCGACATCGAGTTCGACTCATCGCGCCTACAACGAAGACATGCCCCAACCAAGGAGGTGCATTAATGTCTGTCAATACCGTCCAGGTTGTGCTGACCGAAGAATCCCGATGGGCCGTAGAAACCGATGATCCAAGCGGCACGCGTGTAACCTATCCCTCCCGCGGCGCAGCGATTGCCGCAGGCGTTCAAATGGCAATGGCGCAGGATGCCGTCCTCACGATCCATGGCGTGGAAAACGAGCCAAGTGAGATCGATTTTCGCGATTGCGACGCGAGCGCGCTCACTTGCATCCGTGATGCCGATTAAGGTCATGCCCTCAGTTGGATTCTAAGTGGGCGGTCCTGCGACACGCCTGCCTCCACTTCGGGCCCTCGCCACCCTGGTCGAGGGCTTTTCTTTTGCCAGACAGGCCCGATTGAGCATCTGTCCAACATTGATTGCTCATGTGTAGGCCCTAGACTCGAATTGCATACTGATGCGGGGGTCCCAAAATGCGACACGTTCACATCATGCCGCATCTCGGCCATTGGGACATCTGTCGAGACGGCAGTCCGAATATCCCGTTCACTACGAAAGCGGACGCCGTCCGTGACGGCTGGACAGCCGCCTGTGCCGAACGCGTCGATCTCTACGTTCACAGGCTAGACGGGACAATGCACCGGTACTTGAGCCGGGTCGATGGAACCAATCCAGAGCGCGACGAAGAATAGCGCCGGCATGCTTGCTGGGAAGAAACGCCTGATCGTCTCGTCTGGGTCGCCGGCGGCTAGCGCGTTGCCGAGTTGGTCGACGGCGATCAGCACGTTTCAGAAGTAGCGCTTCATCACTCCCCTCCTTCGCGGGGCGGCCAGCAGCGAACTCGCCGGCCACCCGGCCGCGCAGACCCTTCGGCGCCCCTTTCAACATCCGATCTGCGCTCGGCGTCGCCATCTGCTTGACGCGGCTCTGCAACTGGCGCCCGTTGATCAGGATGGGTGATTCCGGGTTCTTTTCGTTCCAGCTATGCAGCCAGGCTGACGCCCGGTCCTGAATGCCCTTGTCGCGCTCGGCCAGGCCGCGCGACCAGAGATCCAGGATGTCGGCTTGCGTCTTCTGCACCCGGGCGATGTCCTGGCGCGTCGGCATGCGGCGGCGGGTGAGTACCGACATCGACAACGGCGGCTCGGCATTTCCCACGTCGTTCAACAGGGACTACCCGAACGAGATAGTTGGCGGCATGACCCTTCGCGACTACTTCGCCGCGAAGGTTGTCGTTGGCGATGAAATCGGCGTCCGCTATGCGGAGCAACTGCTCGGCCGCGCCATGCCTGACTACGCCGCCCACCCGCTAGCCAACGCGATCTTCTGGGCTGATGCGCGCGCCCGCCTCCGCTACATCGAGGCCGACGCCATGCTCGCCGCTAGGGAGGCAGCATGACAACCCTGAAGGCATACGAGGTCCACTTCGCCGCCATGGACATCCGCCCCGCAGCGATCACCACGAAGCTCGAGCGCAGGTCCGCCGACGCCTACGACTTCGCGGCGCACGCCAACCCATCGACCACCCACCGTCACTACGATCGGCGCAAGGTCAAACGGGCAGCAGCAACAGAATAAGGGAGCAGAAAACAGAAACGGCGCCAGTGGCGCCGTGGGGAAATTCCGCATCATGGGACGGTTAGAAAGCCCGTAAGGCCTTGATGCGAAAGAAAATTTGGGGTGGCTGATGGGACTCGAACCCACGACGACAGGAATCACAATCCTGGACTCTACCAACTGAGCTACAGCCACCGTAGAGGTCATCAGCGCGTTACGTTGCTGATCGACGAAAACCAAGATTATACAAACAGTTTGCCGGAATGGCTAGTATTCCGCACAATTTTTTTGAGAGAAAAGCTCAGGTTCTGGACGGGCTCCACTTTGCTTCAAGCAGCACTGCCTGCTTGATGGCTTCGACGGTCTCCGCTTCGGTATCGAACTGCCCCAACAGGCGGCGCGACTTGCCGTTCAGCACAGCTTCCTGCAACGCCTTGCCAGCAGCTTCCGAAGTGCCGGGATGCCAGCAGTAGCGTGCCGTCCATTTGCCGTCCTGCAGTTGCTCGGCAACCCAGATCACCCGGAAGTCTTCATAGACAACGCCGAACGGCGCTTCGTTTTCCACGTTTTCTTTTTCCACGCTGCTCCCCCTGCCGGCTCGGTCCGCGTGCCATGCCTTGTCTCGCCTGGGGCTATGCGAGGGATCGTATCACGGCCGCCGACCAGGGCGTCCGCCCGGCGCGCTGGCACCTTCGCGCCTGCCGCTGATTCGCTCGCGGAAATATGCTGTGCACAGCCCCTACCTCTGCAGGGTTCATGCCGCAAATGCGCGAAGCGATACTTGTGCCTGAGGGACATTGACCCCCCTCGACCTTCCCGTCAGGCGGCCCCCCCCATCGGGCCGCCTGCCTCTTTTTGGCCACCCTGCCTTCTCATTGTCGTGGCGCCAGCACCTGGCGAAGGAACCTCACGAGCATCTGAGAGCCCAATCGACGTCATCGACAAAATCGACACGTCTACGAACGGCAGGAAACGGGAATGCAAATCAAGTGTAGATGGCCAGCGCGGATTCTTGCGCTGACGGCATTGGCGGCCTTGCTCGGCGGATGCGCTGGCGGCGGGGTCGACGGCAGGGAATCGAGCATCACGACGTACGGCACGCTGGACGTAGGCATCAGCCATACGCGCTAGCCTGCTGGCGTGACCGATGGAACTCTTTACGGGGACAACCGTCTAATCCCCTCGTCGGCGCAAGCAAAGCGAGCGCGCAAAAAAAGAGTCCGCAGCGCGGACTCTTAAATTTAGCGATCTCAAATGCCCTGAAGGCGGTTGCACTGTAACTGTCATGCTGGGAATGCACCATTCGGGTAAACGAAGAGCAACAAGCCTGGCGTAGCAACAAGAGTACTGCGACGAAAAAAAAGCCCGCCGAAGCGGGCTAATAATCAGTTGAAGAAAGCCCTGTATTCGAGGGCAGGCACAGTGTATGAAAGTGCCCTGCCTCAGCGAATTAGGGGAATCCCTTTCCTGGCGCCGGTTTCCGGGCGATCAGGCATTGCAAGTGCGGCGCGCGGTACCCCCGCGCAGCCATGCACATTTTCACGATTCGGAGTTAGAGCGCGGCCTCGGCAGAACGCGCAGCCCACGCTCGCTTACGCGGCCAGAGGCTCTTGTGCCTGCGGCCGCAAGTGCGCGCGCGCCTCTTCGAACAGTGCATCCACATCGGCTCGCGTGCGTGCCGCATTCATGCGCTTGGCATCCGACAGCACGCGGCGCCAGCCACGCCCGCCCGCGATGCCACGATGCAGGCCAAGCATGTGGCGCGTGACCGCGCCCATATAGCCACCCCGCTCCACCAGGTCGCCGATATAGCGCTGCATCGCCAGCTCGACATCGAGCCGCGACGGCGCCGGCGCACTCGCATCGCCATAGAAGCGCGCATCTATTTCGGCCAATACATAGGGCTGATGGTATGCCTCGCGACCGATCATCACGCCATCGACGTGCTCGAGGTGGGCCGCCACCTCGTCATAGCTGACGATGCCACCGTTGATCAGGATCTCCAGCTCAGGAAACTCCTGCTTCAGCTGGTACGCCACCTCATAGCGCAGCGGCGGAATCTCACGGTTTTCTTTCGGGCTCAGGCCCTTCAGGATCGCATTGCGCGCGTGGACGATAAACGTGCCGCAACCCGCCTCGGCCACCCGGCCGACGAAATCACGAACAAAATCGTAGTGCTCGATCTTGTCGATGCCGATGCGATGCTTGACGGTGACCGGGATATCCACCGCATCGCGCATCGCCTTGACGCAGTCGGCCACCAGTTGCGGCTCGGCCATCAGGCACGCGCCGAAGGCCCCGCGCTGCACGCGCTCGGACGGGCAGCCGCAGTTCAGGTTGACTTCCGCATAGCCCCACTGCTGCCCCAGCTTGGCCGCCATGGCAAGATCTGCCGGCTCGCTGCCGCCCAACTGCAGCGCGACCGGGTGTTCGGCCGCATCGAAGTCCAGGTGGCGCGGGACGTCGCCATGCAGCAGCGCGCCGGTGGTCACCATCTCGGTGTACAGCCAGGTGTGGCGGCTGAGCTGGCGGTGGAACATGCGGCAATGGCGGTCGGTCCAGTCCATCATCGGGGCCACGGATACCCGGCGCGGGCTTGCAGCAGCGATCTTCCCTTGATAATCAGTCATTTCACAACGATCCGCCTGGACCGATATTCCTACTTAGAAAAACTCAAAAACTGCCTCGTCAGCCTGCCGGGAAACGGCAAGTTCGCTGATGAGCGGAAGCGCTTGAGTTTACCATCGAGGGCAGATCGAGATCGATCGAAGCAACACAGGTGCACTCGCGATGCTGAAACGGCTCCTTGGCATCACTCCGCGTGCACGGCTTAACTGGGCTATAGAAGACGTGCAGCACAGATAACATGCACATTCGGACTGCGCTGATTGATTCCCGAAGCCCTCTGCGTGCAAATGGGAACGTGCGCGCCCGCCCCTGACAGGGGCCCCGCACCACCGCGCGGCAGGATGATTTTCAACGCTGGGAAATTACAAGCATCTTCAACAGAGCTGCCTGCATTCTCAGGCTCATCAACATCAAAGGCCGGGCGATGGCCGGGCTGTACGACAGCCTGGGGAACCCGGCGCATTGGGTTGCAGCCACGCCCGGGGACAAACGTGTTTGGCCGAAGCAATTTCACGATCCACGGCGGAAGCTACCCTGGCTCTGCAGGTTGCATCGACCTCACCAGTTCAATGAATTCCTTTGCCAAGGAGTTTTTGTACTAAGCGAAAGACATGGAACTGGAAGTTCGCTATTAAGGCTGTCGGTTCCATCATCCTCGGTCTCGTCGCCATGCTGATGCTGGTAGAGATACGGGGAGCCTGAACAGGCCCTGAGAACTATCCGTTCGGCGGCCAAGGACCATCTGCGGCGATGTGGGCATATCAATCACAGGCGAACTACCTGCTGTCGTGCTTCGCACTCCTGCTTGGTTGCTCACTTGCAATTTGGGCGTTGCTGGCAATGAACCGCAGCATTTGGCTGCGCTGGCTGGCCGGGATGCCGGTGCTTCTCCTCTGGGCATGGATGGCACTCGATGGTTCTCGACTCGACCTCTGAACGTTCGCTGACAGGAGCCGGGGCGGATGCGCACGCCTTCGTAACCTGACACGTCCCCCCAAACCGCGGTTACAGGCTACCGCGTCGAGGTTCACAGCGCCCGGCCCCCGCAGTATCACCGCGGCGCAGTCCGCTCGATCCAGCCTGCAAACGTCGTCAGAAATTTGCCGAGAAAGCCCTTGGTCGATTCATTGGCGATCCCGCCCTGCTCATCAAACAGCTTGTCGACGCCGCTGATATACGCCTCAGGCTGCTGCAGCATCGGGACATTGAGGAACACCATCGACTGGCGCAGGTGCTGGTTGGCACCGAAGCCACCGATGGCGCCGGGCGAAGCGCTGATGACGGCGCCAGGCTTGCCGTCCCAGACGCTGCTGCCGTAGGGCCGCGAGCCCACGTCGATGGCGTTCTTTAGCGGCGCGGGCACGGAGCGGTTGTATTCCGGGGTCACGAACAACACGGCGTCGGCGCGGCGGACGCGGTCGCGGAACGTGGTCCAGGCCTGGGTAGGTTTGTCGTCCAGGTCCTGGTTGTACAGCTGCAGCTCGCCGATCTCGACAATCTCCAGCTTGAGTTGCTGCGGCGCCAGCGCGATCAGCGCCTTGGCCAGTTTGCGGTTGTATGACTCCTTGCGCAGGCTTCCCACCAGTACAACGACATCACGAGGATTACTCATTGCGGCTCCTTTGACTGTGTGGACGGAATGACGCGGACGGCGCACGCGGCCAGGGTTGGCCTGGCCGCGTGCGCCGGTCCAGCCGTCACTCTACCCGAGTCGGCGCCGCCACGTCCTGCGCAGCGGATGTCAGGCAGTCTTGCCGAGCGACGCCAGCGGATGTTCCTCGGCGCGCCACGGGCTGTCGAAGAACGACAGCACCTTCTCGCGGCTGACATCATCAAGCCGCGCATGCTGCCAGCGCGGCTTGTGGTCCTTGTCGACAGCCAGTGCGCGGATGCCCTCGACACCGTCGCCGTTGCGGAACACGTAATGCATCATGTCCAGTTCCATGCGCAGCTCGTCTTCGAGCGACATGCTGCGCGCACGGCGGATCTGCTCCAGCGTCACGCACAGCATCAGTGGCGAGCGGCTGCGCAGCATGGCGGCGGTCTGCGCGGCCCAGTCGCCCGGGGCGTCGCTGACGACGGCGAGGATGTCCGGCATGGTGTTGCCCGCGAACAGGCTGTCGATCTGCGCCGACAACCCGGCCAGCGTGCTTTGCGCCGGCACGCAGTCATCGCGGTGCGCAGCGGTAAAGCCTTCGATGTGCGCCAGCACGGCGTCGCCGCTGGCAAACTGCTGCGTGCGCAGCGAATCGACCAGCTCGGCCAGCCGGTTGCCCGGCAGATAGGCGTCGGCCAGCCCGGCGTAGAGTGCGTCGGCGGCATGGATCACGGTGCCGGTCAGCCCCAGGTACTCGCCGATGCGGCCCGGCGTGCGCGCCAGGAACCAGCCGCCGCCCACATCCGGGAACAGGCCGATATTGGTTTCCGGCATCGCCATCTTGGTGCGATCGGTGACCAGGCGCAGCCGCGCCCCTTGCGAGATGCCCATGCCGCCGCCCATCACCACGCCGTCCATCAGTGCGATATAGGGCTTGGCATAGCGGTGGACCAGGAAGTTCAGCGCGTATTCTTCGACAAAGAACTGGTCGAGCAGCGGATCGCCTTCGTGCGCAGCCTTGTGAAAATAGCGGATATCGCCCCCGGCGCAGAAGGCCTTGCCGCCGGCACCGGTAACCACCACGGCCGCCACCTCGGGTGCGGCGGCCCAGGTCTGCAGCGCCTGGGTGATGGCGCGGATCATGTCGAGCGACAGGGCGTTGAGCGCCTGCGGGCGGTTCAGCGTCAGGTATCCGATGCCACCGCGGACCTCGGTCGTGACGAATTCAGTCATGTCGTACTCCTCCAATACAACTCGCGATTTTACGCCAGTCGCATCGGCAAGCGCACCCCTGTGGGCAGCTTGCTGCGCATGTGCAGTCACTGCGCATGCGCCCGGCACCGTCAGGCCAGCCGGAACGTCGCCACCAGCGAGGTCAGGCGCTGCGCCTGGTCTTCGAGCGATGCCGCCGCGGCGGCCGCCTGCTCCACCAGCGCCGCATTCTGCTGCGTCATGCTGTCCATCTGCGACACCGCCACGTTGACCTGCTCGATGCCGTTGGACTGCTCGTCCGAGGCCGCGCTGATATCGCCGATGATGGCGCTGACACGCTGCACCGCGTCGACGATGTCCTGCATCGCCCGGCCGGCGTCATCGACCAGCCCCGAGCCCTCACGCACATTGGCCACCGAGGCGCCGATCAGCGCGCGGATCTCCTTCGATGCGCCGGCGCAGCGCTGCGCCAGGTCGCGCACATCGCCAGCCACCACGGCAAACCCCCGGCCGTGCTCGCCGGCACGCGCGGCTTCCACGGCCGCGTTCAGCGCCAGGATATTGGTCTGGAACGCAACCTTCTCGATCACGTCGATGATGTCGACGATCTTGCCCGAGCTGGCATCGATAGATTGCATGACGTTGACCACGCGCAGCACGGCCTCGCTGCCGCGCTCGGCCAGGCTCGCGGCATCCGTTGCCAGCCCGCGGGCCTCGCGCGCGCTGTCGGCATTCTGGCGCACGGTACTGGTCAGTTCCTCCATGCTGGAGGCGGTCTCTTCCAGCGAGGCCGCCTGCTGCTCGGTACGCTGCGACAGGTCGGCGTTGCCGCTGGCGATCTGCTTGCTGGCCGAGGCAATCGAGTCCGCGCCGCCACGCACGTCGCCCACCATGGCCACCAGGCTGGCCTGCATCCGTCCCAGCATGCCGAGCATGCGCGCGGTCTCGTTGCGCGCCGACTCATCGGCCAGCACCTCGCCGCCGGAAGCGGCGACGCTCAGGTCGCCACCCGCGATCTTCTCGAAACGCCCGATCGCAGTATCCAGCGGCTGCACGATCGAACGGCGCAGGCGCCATGCCACCACGGTGCTGAATGCCAGGCCCACTGCCAGCACGCATGCCGACAGCGCGAACAGGTTGCGATAGCGTTGCTGCGATGCCTCGTAGACCTGCTTGGCGCTGGCCACCTGCAGCTTGTTCAGTTCGGCATTGACGGCGGTGAAGGCGATGTCGAGCTGCGGGATGGTTTCGAGCACGGCCTTCATCACGCCATCGCGGTCGCCGGCATGCAGCGCAGTGATCATCGGCGCGACACCCTGCTTGAAGAGCGCATCGCGCCTGGCGGTGACATCCTCCACCGCCCTGGCTTCGTCAGCCGAGCGCGGCAAGGCGAGATAGGCCTGCCAGGCCTTCTCTGAATCGCGCGCAAAGCCTTCCGCGGTCGCAGCGCGCGCCTTGGCATCGGCGGGGTCCGTGGCGAAGGTCGCCTGGTCCAGCAGTACGCGCACCAGCAGCTGGTTCGAACGCGCTTCGGCCAGGTTGACCGCGGCCGACAGCTGCTGCCCATAGATCTGGTGCGTCGCCTCGTTGCTGCGCGACATGCCGAGCCAACCCACTGCGCCGACAATCAACAACAACAAGTTTGTGACGATGGTGAGGAACCACAATCTGGCTCCGATGGTAGTGTTCTTGAACATGAAGGCTCCGGGGGAAGAGGAATCGGGGAAATCGGGAGCGCGAGCCGCGCCGCCGCCCTGTTCAACTACGGCACGCTGGCTGCGTCCTTTACCGGTATTCACCACCTTCACACGCGTGACAGAATTGCGTGGCAGTACAGCAATCCACCATGTGGCGGATGCGCCGCGAGACCCCGCGCAGCGCCGTTTGGAGGAACCCCTCGTGGCAATTCCATGCGGAATATGCAAACTGGCGGCATGAACACTGAATCGCTCGATCCCGGACTGGTGCTGCTGGCCTTTGCGCCAGTGTTCCTGCTGACCATCGGCGCCGAGGCATGGTACTGGGCCCGCCGCGACCCGACCGTCTACAGCCTGCGCGACACCGTATCCAACGCAGCGCTGGCGCTGATGCACCAGGCCTCGGATGCGTTCTTCCTCTGGCTGATGATCCGCACGGTCTATACCTGGTGCTACCAGCACGGCCTGCGCGCCATGCCCGAGACCCTGTGGTCATTCGCGCTGCTATTGCTGCTGCAGGACTTTCTCTATTACTGGTTCCACCGCGCCAGCCACCGCGTGCGCTGGCTGTGGGCTTCGCACGTGACGCACCATTCGTCGGAAGGCATGAATTTCTCGACGGCGTTCCGGCAGAGCCTGACGTATCCGCTCTCAGGCATGTGGCTGTTCTGGATTCCGCTGGCATGGATCGGCTTCACGCCGGACTGGGTGATCCTGGCGGTCGGCGTGAACCTGGCCTTCCAGTTCTTCGTGCATACGCGGCTGGGGCAACGCTGGCAGCTGATCGAGTCGCTACTGAATACGCCATCGGTCCATCGCGTCCACCATGCGAAGAACCCGCAGTACATCGACCGCAACTACGCCGGTGTGCTGACGATCTGGGACCGCCTGTTCGGCACCTTCGTCCCCGAGCATGAGGCCCCGGTGTACGGCATCACCCGCCAGGTGCGCACCCATAACCCGCTGACGCTGACCTTCCACGAATGGCGTGACATGTTCGCCGATGCCTGGCGCGATCGCGACCTGCGCTACCTGTGGAAGCCGCCCGAGTGGCGCAGCCCGCGCGCACCGGCACTGGAGCCGCTGCCCGGCACGCAATAAAAAACCGCGCCTTCGGGGCGCGGTTTTTTTATTGCCGGCGTCAGCGCTTATGCGCCTTCGCGGGAAGCACGCTTGCGCTCGTGCTCCTTCAGGTGGCGCTTGCGCAGGCGGATGCTCTTGGGCGTGAGCTCGACCAGTTCGTCGTCGGCGATGAATTCCACCGCATATTCGAGCGACATCTGGATCGGCGGCACCAGGCGCACGGCTTCGTCTGTACCCGAAGCACGAACGTTGGTCAGCTGCTTGCCCTTGATCGGGTTGACCACCAGGTCGTTGTCGCGGCTGTGGATGCCGATGATCATGCCTTCGTACAGCGCATCGCCCGGCTTGACGAACATGCGGCCACGGTCCTGCAGCTTCCACAGCGCGTAAGCCACGGCGTCGCCGTCGTCCTGCGAGATCAGCACGCCGTTGTGGCGCTCGCCCAGGCCGCCCTCGCGCACCGGCGCGTAGTCGTCGAAGATATGGCTGATCAGGCCGGTGCCGCGCGTCAGCGTCATGAACTCGCCCTGGAAACCGATCAGGCCACGGGCCGGGATGCGGTATTCCAGGCGGGTACGGCCCTTGCCGTCCGACGCCATGTCGAGCAGTTCGCCCTTGCGGCGGCCCAGCTCTTCCATCACGCCGCCCTGGTGGCTGTCTTCGACGTCCACGGTCAGCAGTTCGTACGGCTCGCACTTGACGCCGTCGATTTCCTTGAACACCACGCGCGGACGCGACACGGCCAGCTCGTAGCCTTCGCGGCGCATGTTTTCCAGCAGGATGGTCAGGTGCAGTTCACCGCGGCCAGACACTTCAAAGATGGTGTCGTCGCCGGTATCGGCCACGCGCAGCGCCACGTTGGACTTCAGTTCGCGGTCCAGGCGCTCGCGCAGCTGGCGGCTGGTCACGAATTTGCCTTCACGGCCGGCCAGCGGCGAGGTGTTGACGCAGAAGTTCATGGTCAGCGTCGGCTCGTCCACCTTCAGCATCGGCAGCGCGTCCTGGGCCTCCGGCGCGCACACGGTGCAGCCGATACCCAGTTCTTCGATGCCGTTGATCAGCACGATGTCGCCGGCTTCGGCCTCGGACACGATCTCGCGCTCCAGGCCCTGGAACTTCAGCACCTGGTTGATGCGGCCCTTGATCGGGTTGCCTTCCGGGCCGAACTTGACCACCACGTCCTGCAGCGGACGGGCGCGGCCACGCGAAATGCGGCCCACGCCGATCTTGCCGACGTAGCTGGAGTAGTCCAGCGAGATGATCTGCAGCTGCAGGGGGCCGTCCCGATCGTCGTCACGCACCGGCACCTTGTCCAGCACGGTCTCGAACAGCGGCTTCATGTCGCCGTCGCGCACGTCTTCGGTCAGGCCGGCAAAGCCGTTCAGGCCCGAGGCGTAGATCACCGGGAAGTCGAGCTGCTCGTCGGTGGCGCCCAGCTTGTCGAACAGGTCGAAGGTCTGGTTGATGACCCAGTCCGGGCGCGCGCCCGGGCGGTCGATCTTGTTGACCACCACGATCGGCTTCAGGCCCAGCGCCAGCGCCTTGCGCGTGACGAAGCGGGTCTGGGGCATCGGGCCCTCGACCGCGTCGACCAGCAGCAGCACGCCGTCGACCATCGACAGCACGCGCTCCACTTCACCGCCGAAGTCGGCGTGGCCCGGGGTGTCGACGATATTGATATGGGTGCCGTTGTACTCGACGGCACAGTTCTTCGCGAGAATCGTGATCCCGCGTTCCTTTTCCAGGTCGTTCGAGTCCATCACCCGCTCGGCGACTTGCTGGTTGTCGCGGAAGGTGCCTGCCTGGCGCAGGAGCTGGTCGACCAGGGTGGTCTTGCCATGATCGACGTGGGCGATGATGGCGATATTTCGGATGGCGCGGGTCATTGCTGCGTCTCGCTTTGGAGAATCTGAGGTAACCCAACATTCTAGCATGTTGCAGCGCAAGACGCGTTGATCGGAACCGCCACTTACCGAATGAATATCATTGCGAAAAGTGGAATAACCAATTTCCGTTCTTGCTTATCGTTAAACGTGAACATATATTTGCCTCAGCAAAGATTGCAAAGGCAAAGATGTCACGGCCCCCTTCCTCCGATCAACCAGCCGAATCCACGGCCGGCCTGTTCGATCCCGCCCAGTACCAGATGTGCGACAGCGTCGGCTACCTGATGCAGCGCGCCAGGAACATGCTGGCGCACGGGGTCGAGCAGGAAGTCAGCAGCCTGGACATCACGCAGGCACAAGCCAGCTGCCTGATGATGCTGGCCACCGGCCGCGCCTCGACCGTCACCGACCTGGGCCGCGAACTGAATACCGACATGGGCTCGGTCACGCGCCTGCTCAGCCGCATGGAAAAGCGCGGGCTGATCGAACGCCGGCGCCGCGACGCCGACCGCCGCGTGGTCGACCTGTCGGTCACGCCACAGGGCCAGGAACTGGTGGAACGGCTGCCCGCCATCTTCTGCAAGGTACTTGCCCACCACTTCCGCGGTTTTTCCGAGGATGAGATCCAACTGCTGCGCAGCATGCTGCGACGGATCATCGAAAACAACAGCGGGTAGCGGGCGTGCCTGCCGGCTTCCGGCAAGCCAGAACGTCCGGTCAACCGGACCCCGCAACAGCCCGTAGAAAAAAACAGCATGGCTCCGGCAACGGAGCGTCATCATGAAACCAGCTCTCACTCCCCAAGCCTCCCAGCCAGCCCGCACAAGTGCGCTCGTGCGCCGCGCCGGCACACTGGCGCTGACCGCCGTGGCCGTGGCGGTGCTGGCCGGCTGCGCGGCCCTTGGCAATTCGCACAGCACGCAGACCGTGGCCGACCCGGCCACGATGGCCACCTCGCAGACCTTGCCCGACGAGCATGGCCAGTGGCCCTCGCAGGACTGGGTCGCGCAGTTCAAGGACCCCCAGCTGAGCGCCCTGGTCGATGAGGCGGTCAAGGACAACCCGAGCCTGCAGGCCGCGTTCGCCCGCGTGGAAGCCTCGCGCGCCATGGCCGATGCCACCCGCAGCGCGCTCTATCCGCACCTTGAGTTCGAAGGCAGCCTGATCCGCCAGCGCTTCTCCGAGAAAGACCTGTTCGAAGGCACCCCGCTGGCGGGATCGTGGCAGAACCAGTCGCGCCTGCAGGTGGGCCTGTCCTATGACTTCGATTTCTGGGGCAAGAACCGCGACGCGCTCGAAGCCGCGCTCTCCGACGACCGCGCCGCCGAGGCGGAAAGCCAGGCCTCGCGCCTGATCCTGGCCACCTCGATCGCCCGCAACTACGCCCGCCTGGCTGCGCTGTATGCCCAGCACGACGTGGCAGAGCGCGCCATCGCCCAGCGCAGCGACCTGACCGAGCTGTCGCGCCAGCGCCTGGCCGCCGGCCTCGACACCCAGGTCGAGACCACGCAGGCGCGCGGCACGGTGGCTGCTTCGCGCACCGACCTGCAGCGCGTCGACGAGGAAATCGCCCTGGCGCGCAACCAGCTTGCAGCGCTGCTGGGCAAGGGCCCGGACCGCGGCCTGCAGATCCAGCGCCCGGTGCTGCTGGCGCAGGCCACGCCGACGCTGCCCGACAACCTGACCATCGGCCTGCTGGGCCGCCGGCCGGACCTGGTGGCGGCACGCTGGCGCGTGGAGGCGGCGTCCAAGGACATCAGTGTCGCCAAGAAAGAGTTCCTGCCTGACGTCAGCCTGACCGCCTTTGCCGGCCTGGCCGCGCTGGA
Source organism: Cupriavidus sp. FW305-26 (assembly GCF_058787975.1). Taxonomy (NCBI): domain Bacteria; kingdom Pseudomonadati; phylum Pseudomonadota; class Betaproteobacteria; order Burkholderiales; family Burkholderiaceae; genus Cupriavidus; species Cupriavidus sp. FW305-26. Next base: position 55,940 of record NZ_JBYTAH010000025.1, on the reverse strand, counting down.
TCCGTCCAACCTGCTGATGGGCGTCAGCCGCACCTTCGGCATCGGCCCGACCATCCGCCTGCCGATCTTCGAAGGCGGCAAGCTGCGCGCCAACCTGAAGGGCAAGTACGCCGGCTACGACATCGCCGTGGCCAACTACAACCAGGCCCTGGTCGATGCGCTGCGCGAGACCGCCGACACCATGACCAGCATCCGCAGCGTCGACAAGCAGATCCAGACCCAGCGCGAAGCGCTGGACCTGGCCGAGCACGCCTATGCGCTGGCCACCACCCGCTACAAGGCCGGCCTGGGCACGCAGCTGACCGTGCTGAACGCCGAGAGCAATGTGCTGCAGCAGCGCCGCCTGGCGACCGACCTGCAGGCGCGCCGGCTGGACCTGCAGATGGGCCTGATGAAGGCGCTCGGCGGCGGCTACGAGGAGCCTGCGGAAGGCCACGAGAGCGCGGGCCACGGACCGGCGCAGCAACAGCACAACACCCAGGCGGGCGCCCGCGGCTGATCCGCGCACCCAGTGATCGAAGACACGATTATTCAGAAGACATCATGAGCAACAACCAGCAAGCGGCCGGCACCAACGCCCCCCAGCACCCTGCCCAGCAAGCGCCGGCCACCACCAACAACAACGGCAAGCGCAAGCGCATGCTGCTGTCGCTGACCGCGGCAATCGTGGTCGCCGGCATCGGCTATGGCGTTTACTGGGGCATGTACGCCCGCCACTTTGAAAACACCGACGACGCCTATGTCGCCGGCAACGTGGTCCAGGTCACGCCGCTGGTGGGCGGCACCGTGGTGTCGATCTCCGCCGACGACACGCAGCTGGTCACCGCCGGCCAGCCGCTGATCCAGCTTGATCGCGCCGATTCGCAAGTGGCACTGGAACAGGCCGAGGCCCAGCTGGCACAGGCCGTGCGCGAAGTGCGCACGCTGTACGTCAACAACGGCTCGCTCGCCGCCAACGTGGCGCTGCGCGAAGCCGACGTGGCCAAGGCCCGCGACGACCTGCGCCGCCGCCAGGCCATCGCCGGCTCGGGCGCGGTCTCGAATGAAGAGATCTCGCATGCGCAGTCCGCGCTCAAGGGTGCGGAGTCGGCGCTGCTGGCCGCGCGCGAGCAGCTGGCGTCGAACAAGGTGCTGACCGACCAGACCACGGTGGAGAAGCACCCCAACGTGCAGCGCGCCGCCGCCAGCCTGCGCTCGGCCTACCTGTCGTTCGCGCGCTCGGCCATGCCGGCGCCGGTCACCGGCTACGTTGCCAAGCGCTCGGTGCAGGTCGGCCAGCGCGTGGCCGCCGGCGCGCCGCTGATGGCCGTGGTGCCGCTGGACCAGGTCTGGGTCGACGCCAACTTCAAGGAAGTGCAGATCACGCATATGCGCATCGGCCAGCCGGTGACGCTGGAAGCCGACGTGTACGGCTCCAAGGTGGAATACCAGGGCAAGGTCGCAGGCTTCTCGGCAGGTACCGGCTCGGCCTTCTCGCTGCTGCCGGCGCAGAACGCCACCGGCAACTGGATCAAGGTGGTGCAGCGCCTGCCGGTGCGCATCGCGCTTGACCCGCAGCAGCTCAAGGACCACCCGCTGCGCGTGGGCCTGTCGATGACCGTCAAGGTCGACGTGCGCCGCGAGGAAGGCGCCGCCATGGCCCCTGCCGCGCCGGCCAAGCCGATGCAGACCGATGTCTACGACAAGGTTGCGCAGGACGCCGACCAGCTGATCGCGCGCATCATCGCCGCCAACAACGGCGGCCGCAGCACCGGCCTGCCCTCGGCCAGCGCCGCCAACGCCAAGCCCGCCAACACCTGACCATGGCCATCTCCCCCTCCGCCGCGCAGTCCGGCGGCAGCCAGGCGCCGGCGCGGCCCGTCCGGCCGCTGGCACCGCAGCAGCCGCAGCCGCTGACCGGCGGCAAGCTGGTGGTCGGCACCATCGCGCTGTCACTGGCCACGTTCATGAACGTGCTGGACTCGTCGATCGCCAACGTATCGATCCCGGCGATTTCAGGCGACCTGGGCGTGGCGCCCAACCAGGGCACATGGGTCATCACCTCGTTTGCGGTGGCCAATGCGATCTCGGTGCCGCTGACCGGCTGGCTGACCACGCGCTTCGGCGCGGTGCGGCTGTTCATCACCTCGATCCTGCTGTTCGTGCTGGCATCGTGGCTGTGCGGCGTCGCTCCCAACCTCGAGACGCTGCTGGCCGCACGGGTCCTGCAGGGCGCGGTGGCCGGGCCGATGATCCCGCTGTCGCAGTCGCTGCTGCTGTCGAGCTATCCGCCGCAGAAGAGCACCATGGCACTGGCACTGTGGGGCATGACCACGCTGGTGGCGCCGATCATGGGCCCGCTGCTGGGCGGCTGGATCTCGGACAACATGACCTGGCCGTGGATCTTCTACATCAACGTGCCGGTGGGCATCGTCACGGCCTATGTCACCTGGGCCATCTACAAGGACCGCGAAACCCCGACCAGGGTGCTGCCGATCGACCGCATCGGCCTGGCGCTGCTGGTGATCTGGGTGGGCTCGATGCAGCTGATGCTCGACAAGGGCAAGGAACTGGACTGGTTCCACTCGACCGAGATCGTGGTGCTGACGCTGGTGGCGATTGTCGGTTTCCTGTTCTTCCTGATCTGGGAAAGCCATGAGAAGCACCCGGTCGTCGATATCAGCCTGTTCAAGGGCCGCAACTTCAGCGCCGGCGTGGTCGCCATCTCCGTGGCATACGGGCTGTTCTTCGGCAACCTGGTGATCCTGCCGCTGTGGCTGCAGACGATTGTCGGCTATACGGCCACGGACGCGGGCATCGTGATGGCGCCGGTAGGGATCTTTGCGATCCTGCTGTCGCCGCTGATTGGCAAGAACCTGCCGAAAATGGATGCCCGCTGGGTGGCCACGGCCGCGTTCATCACCTTCGGCATCGTCAGCCTGATGCGCGCCGGCTTCACGACCCAGGTGGACACCCGCACGCTGATGATCCCGACCCTGATCCAGGGCGCAGCCATGGCGATGTTCTTCATCCCGTTGACCTCGATCATCCTGTCGGGCCAGCCGCCGGAAAGGATTCCGGCGGCGTCAGGACTGTCCAACTTCGTCCGGATCACGTTCGGGGCCATCGGCGCTTCGATTTCGACCACGCTCTGGGAAAACCGGACGGCGCTGCACCATGCGCAACTGGTGGAACAGGTCACCCCGTACAACCCGGCCTACCACGACCAGCTCAACCACCTGATGCAGATGGGCATGAGCCAGGCCCAGGCGATCGGCGTGATCGAGCGCAATATCACCCAGCAGGCGGCCATGCTCGGCGCCAACGATATCTTCTGGATCTCGGGGATGCTGTTCTTCGTGCTGATCGGCTTTGTCTGGCTGACGCGGCCGGCCAAGGGCGGCGGCGGGTCAGCGGATGCGTTGGCGGCGCACTGACCCCACCTCTCCGGTTTTCAAGAACTTGGCCCCTGATCGGGGCCGTTTTTTTTTGCTTCGCCGCGGCGTTGCCGCGCCGGGAATGTCCCCCTTGTGTTCCTGTCTTCGTGCCTCTATTATTTGCAAACCAATTTACGGAACCTTGGTTCCAAAAAATGAAACCATAAACAGGTAAGAAGACGTGGAGCATGGAGCGGCGGAGTGAGCATTCTTGAAGGCGTGGAAAGCGTCCTGGACATGTTCGGGCATCACCGGCACGAGATCACTTTTAACGATGTCCTGGACGAACTTGGCCTTGCCAAGAGCTCGGCCTCGCGCCTGCTCGCCCAGATGGTGCGCTACCGCCTGCTGGAACTGCAGCCGTCCACGCGGCGCTACCGCCCTGGCGCGCTGCTGATCCGCGCCGCGCAGGCTGCTGCACAGGCGCATCCTTTCGACGAGCAATGCCGCGAGATCCTGGCCACGCTGTCCGATGCCACCGGCTTCACCGCCTACCTGTCGATGCTGGACGGCACCGACACCGTCGTGCTGCAACGCCTGAACGGAAGCAACCCGGTGCAGGTGCTGTCACCGCCCGGCGCACGCCGGCCGGCATTCACCACAGCGATGGGCCGGGTACTGCTGTCGCGCCTGCCCGAGCCTGAATTCAACTCGCGCTATGGCGCCGCCGGCACCCGCAAGCTGCCGGATGCACCCGCAGGCTGTCCCGCCACGGTCGCCGAGCTGCGCGAGCGTGTGGCGACGGCCCGCGCCGAGCGCAGCGCCATCGCCGTGAATGAAGGCATGCCCGGCATCGGCGCCGTGGCCGCCACGCTGGCAGATCCGCTCTCAGGCGACGTGCGTGGGCTGTGCCTGTCTTTCACCGCGATGCAGGTCAGCCAGGCCCAGGCCCAGGCGCTGCGCGCGACGCTGGTGCAGGCCGTGGCACCCGTGGGACAGCGCATCGGCGACCCACTGTGGCTCGACGCCACCCCACTTATCTAGACTTCGCCGCAACGACTTATGGAACTCCTGTTACTCAGCAACTCCAGCAGCGACGCCGGCTACCTGGTCCACGCCCAGGCGGCAATCCGGGACCTGGCCGCCGGCCGCAAGACTGCCTGCTTCATCCCGTTCGCCGGGGTCACGCGCGACTGGGACACCTACGAGACGTTGGTCCGCGACGCCTTCGCGCCGGTCGGCATCGCGGTGCAATCGCTGCACCGGCAGGCCGAGCCGGCGGCAGCCGTGCGCGCCATCGAGGCGGCTGAACTGATCGTCGTTGGCGGCGGCAACACGTTCCGCTTGCTGCAATGCCTGCGCGAGCGCGGCCTGCTGGCGGCGATCTCGGCGCGGGTGCGATCCGGTGCGGCGCGCTATATCGGCTGGAGCGCTGGCGCCAACCTGGCCTGCCCGACCATCAGCACCACCAACGACATGCCGGTGGCCGACCCGGGCGGCCTGGACGCGCTGGCGCTGGTCCCCTTCCAGATCAACCCGCACTACTTCAACCTGGTCGTGCCCGGCTTCCGCGGCGAAACGCGCGACCAGCGCCTGGCCGAATTCACCGTGCTGCAGCCCGACATGCCAGTGCTGGGGCTGCCCGAAGGCAACTGGGTGCGGGTCTCGGACGATCGCCTCGAAATGGGCGGCGCCCATCCCGCGCGCTGGTTCAGGGGCGCGGACATTGCCGACGTGCAGCCCGGCGCGCTGTCGCTGCCGCGCTGAATTTGCCGGCCTGAGTCCCTGCGTACAGAACCCCACCCCAGCCCCAGGAAGTCAAGCAAGATGTCTATCAAGCAGGTTATTGAATCGATCGAGCTGCTGTCGGCAGCGAATGTCGACGGCGCAGCCGTCGCCTCACTGCTGCGCTCGCGCGGCCTGGACGATGTCACCGTCACGCGCGTGGAAGAGAACGGCCTCTACACCGATTTCCTCGCCTGCACGGTGCCCGGACAGAACCCGGACGCGCCCGCACTTGGCGTGGTGGGCCGGCTGGGCGGCGTCGGTGCACGCCCGGCCGTGACGGGACTGGTGTCCGATGCCGACGGCGCCATCGTGGCCGTCGCCAGCGCGTTGAAGCTGGCCGACATGGCCGCCACCGGCGACGTGCTGGCCGGTCCGGTGCGCATCCACACCCATATCTGCCCGCATGCCGCCACACGGCCGCATCATCCGGTGCCGATGATGAAATCGCCCTTTGCGATGCGCACGATGATGTCGCATGAGGTGCACCCGCGCATGGCGGCGATCCTGTCGGTCGACACCACGCGCGGCAACCGCCTTGTCAACCGCCGCGGCGTGGCGCTGACGCCGGTGGCCAAAGAAGGCTGGCTGCTGCGCCTGCCGGAGCGGATGCTGGACCTGATGGGATGGGTCAGCGGCGAACTGCCGATGGTGTTGCCATTGACCACCCAGGACATCACGCCGTATGAGAACGGCCTGTGGCACGTCAACTCGATCATGCAGCCGGCCATCGTGACCCCTGCCCCGGTGGTGGGCGTGGCGCTGACCGCGCAGACCACTGTGCCAGGCTGCGCAACCGGCGTCACCAACGCCTTCGACATCGACGTGGCGACGCGCTTCTGCATCGAGGTGGCGAAGCAGTTCGGCCAGGGCCAGTGCGACTTCTACGACGCGGCCGAGTGGGCCGAGCTGCAGCGCCGCTATGGCTCGCTGGCCCATCTGCAGACCGTGGGAACCGAGGCATGAACACGCCTGCCGCACGCCAGCCACGCGTGGCCTTCGTCACCATCGGGCAGGCGCCCAGGACAGACGTGGTCCCGCAGATGATTGCCGACCTGGGCCTGCCGGCCACTGTGGAAGAGTTCGGCATCCTGGACGCGCTGGGCCCGCAAGATATTGCCGCGCTGGCGCCCGCGCCCGGCGAGTACCGCTTTGCCAGCCGGCTGCGTGACGGCACGCAGGCGGTGATGGGCAAGCCGGTGGCCGAGGCCATGCTGGCCCGGCTGATGACCTCGCTGGACGACGGCCGCTTCGACGCCCTGGTGCCGCTGTGCACCGGCACCGCCCTGCCGCCGATGCGGACCCTGGTCATCGAACCGCAGCAGGTAGTGGACCATCTGACCGTGGCGCTGGCGCAGGGCTGCAAGCGGCTCGGCATCGTATTGCCGCTGGAGGCCCAGGTAAGCAGCTTCCACCTGATCCAGCCGGTGCCCTGCGAACTGCGCGTCACCCATGCCTCGCCTTATACCGACGCCAGCACCGATCGCTTCGCGCAGGCGGGCGAGACGCTGCGCGGCTGCGACCTGGTGGTGATGCACTGCATGGGCTACACCGAAGCCATGCGGGCCGAGGTGGCGCGCCATGCCGGCGCGCCGGTGCTGCTCTCCAACCGCATGGTGGCAAGGCTGCTGGGACAGGTACTGGCTGGTGCCGCGGCCTGAATCCAGGCACGAAGCGAATCCATTTTCGGGTAAGGGCAAGCCCGCTGACAGATTGCCCATGACACTGCTGGAGTGGAAGTAACAATGAAACAGGTGGCGAAGTGGATGGGGCCGCTGGCACGCGGCATGATGTGGATGAGCCTGGGCGCGGCGGTGATCCCGGGCGCGCAGGCGCAGGAGTGGAAGCCGGCCAAGCCGGTGCGCCTGCTGGTGGGCTTTGCGCCCGGCGGCTCGGCCGATCTGCTGGCGCGCCTGGTGCAGGCGCCGCTGTCGGAAAGCCTGGGGGTTCCGGTGGTGGTGGAGAACGTGCCGGGTGCGGGTGGCAATATCGCCGCCGACAAGCTGGCCAAGGCCCCGGCCGACGGCTACACCATCGGCATGGGCGCCGCCGGCGCGATGGCGGTGACCCACGTGCTCAACCCCAAGGGCACGCCATACAAGGCGGATGATTTCACGCCCATCGCCATGCTGGCCACCCAGCCGAATGTCGTGATCGTCAATCCGGCCCTGCCGGTCAAGACCATGGCCGACTTCGTCGCCTACGTCAAAAAGACGCCGCAGGTCACCTACGGCACCGCCGGCGTCGGCACGTCAAATCACCTGATTGCCGAAACCATGCTGCACCGTCTTGGCATCGACATGGTCCATGCGCCGTACAAGGGTGCCACCCCGGTGATCACCGACCTGATGGGCGGGCATATCGCCATGACGGTCGACAACATCACCACCGCGGCGACGCTGGCCAAGACCGGCAAGGTCAAGGCGCTGGCAGTCACCGGCAGCAAACGCTCGCCCCTGTTGCCGGAGGTGCCGACGCTTGCCGAGAGCGGACTGAAGGACTTCAACATGCCGACCTGGCAAGGCATCTTCGGGCCGAAGGACCTGCCGAAGGCAATCGTGGTCCGCTACAACCAGGCGCTGGTCAAGGCCTTGGCGAACCCGGAAGTCAGGAAGAAGATGGCTGAATTCGGCTCCGAGCCCGTGGGCGATACGCCGGAGCATTTCGCCGGGTTCCTCGCCCAGGACCGCAAGATGTGGGCCGATGTCATCAAGACGGCCAAGATCACGCTCGAGTAATTGCTGACGGGGCGGCCATTTACGCCCCTCACGCAACTTACAGGTTGACCAGCCGCTCCGGCCGCAACGCGCCTTCGCGCATGCGTGCCACGCCCAGCAGCCGGGCTGGTTCGCCGGCATAGACGCGCGCCAGCGCATCCTCGGCCAGCCCGGTGTCGGCCGGCAGGTCGCGCTGAGCGATGCGCTGGCCCTGCAGGAAGCGCGCTGCAGAGACCTCGTCCAGATGCACCGGCGCACACTTCTGCAGCAAGGCGTCCACAGGTGCCAGCATGGCCGGGCGCTGCGAGTCGTCGCGCTGCTCGATCTGCTCCAGGGTCACCGCGCCGTCCAGCGTCAGGTCGCCCACGGCGATCCGGCGCAGTCCGGTCAGGTGCGCGCCGCAGCCCAGCGCTTCGCCGATGTCCTCGGCCAGCGTGCGGATATAGGTGCCCTTGCTGCACGTCACCCGCATCGTGAACGACGGGGCTTCGGGCAAGGCGCACTCCAGCAGCGCAATCGAACGGATGGTGACGCGGCGCGCCGCGCGCTCCACGGTCTGGCCGGCGCGCGCGTATTCATACAGCGGGCGGCCGTCCTTCTTCAGCGCCGAATGCATCGGCGGCACCTGTTCGATCTCGCCGAGGAAGCTTGCCAGCGCCTGCTCCACTGCGGCGCAATCGCAGGTGACCTCGCGCACGTTGAGCAGTTCGCCTTCGGCGTCGCCGGTGCTCGAGCGCGAGCCCAGCCGCACTACGGCGTCATAGGTCTTGTCCGCTTCCAGCAGGTCCTGCGAAAACTTGGTGGCTTCGCCGAAGCACAGCGGCAGCAGCCCCGTGGCAAGCGGATCCAGCGTGCCGGTATGGCCGGCCTTGGCCGCGCGCAAGAGGCGCTTGGCGCGCACCAGCGCGTCGTTGGACGACAGGCCCAGCGGCTTGTCGAGCAGCAACACACCATGGACCTCGCGGCGCGGCAGGCGCGGCGGACGGTTGGCGTTGGAATCGGTCATCGGGAGAAAGCGGGAGGCGGGACGGCGATGCGGCGCGGATGGCGGCAACGTAAACGTAGTGGCCGCGAAACCCATGCCAGGGCGGCATGGGCGCCGGCTTCAGTCGTCTTTCGAACGCGTGGCGTTCGCTTCGTTGATCAGCTTGGACATCTCGATCGCATGTTCGACCGAGGTATCGTGGAAGAAGCGCAGCGTCGGCACGGTATGGATGTGCAGGCGCTTGTACAGCAGCGAGTGCAGGTAGCCGGCCTTTTCGTTCAGGATGGCTTCCGCCTCGGCGGCTTCGGCGCCCAGCACGGTGAAGTACACCTTGGCGTGCGCGTAGTCAGGCGTCAGCGCGACCGACTGCAGCGTGACCAGGCCGAGGCGCGGGTCGCGCAGTTCGCGCTGGATCATCTCGGCCAGGTCCTTCTGGATCTGGTCGGAGATGCGGAGATTGCGGGAGGAGATACTGCCTTTCTTGGCCATTCAATACAGTCTGGTCGAGATGACAACGGCAGGCCGAAGCCTGCCGTTGCTTGCGACGCCTTACAGCGTACGCGCCACCTCTGTGATTTCGTACACCTCGAGCTGGTCGCCTTCCTGAACATCGTTGAAGTTCTTGATCGACAGACCGCACTCGAAGCCTTGCTTCACTTCCTTCACATCGTCCTTGAAACGCTTGAGCGAATCCAGCTCGCCGTCGTGGATGACCACGTTGTTGCGCAGCACGCGCACCAGCGAGTTGCGCTTGACCAGGCCGTCGGTGACCATACAGCCGGCCACCGCACCGATCTTCGGCACGCGGAACACCTGACGTACCTCGACCTGGCCGATGGTGGTCTCGCGCTTCTCCGGCGCCAGCATGCCCGACATCGCCGCCTTGATCTCGTCTACCGCATCGTAAATGATGTTGTAGTAGCGGATATCGATGCCGTTGTGCTCGGCCAGCTTGCGCGCACCGGCGTCGGCACGCACGTTGAAGCCGATGATGACCGCCTTCGAAGCCGTCGCCAGGTTGACGTCGGATTCGGAGATGCCACCCACGCCGCCATGCACGATCTGCACGCGCACTTCGGCGGTCGACAGCTTCTGCAGCGACTGCACCAGCGCTTCCTGCGAACCCTGCACGTCGGCCTTGACGATCAACGGCAGCGTCTGCACTTCGCCTTCGGCCATCTGCTCGAGCATGTTCTCCAGCTTGGCGGCCTGTTGCTTGGCCAGCTTCACGTCGCGGAACTTGCCCTGGCGGAACAGCGCGATTTCACGTGCCTTGCGCTCGTCCGGCAGCACCAGCACTTCTTCACCGGCGGCAGGCACTTCCGACAGACCCTGGATTTCCACCGGGATCGACGGGCCGGCTTCCTTGGTCGGCTTGCCGTTCTCGTCCAGCATGGCACGCACGCGGCCGTAGGCGCTGCCAGCCAGGACCACGTCGCCACGCTTGAGCGTGCCGCTGCTGACCAGGATGGTCGCGATCGGGCCCTTGCCCTTGTCCAGCTGGGCTTCCACCACCAGGCCCTTGGCCGGGGCATCCACCGGAGCGGTCAGTTCCAGCACTTCGGCTTGCAGGAGCACTTGCTCGAGCAGGTCTTCCACACCGGTACCCATCTTGGCGGAAACCGGCACGAACGGCGAATCGCCGCCGTATTCTTCCGGCACCACCTGCTCCGCCACCAGTTCCTGCTTGACGCGGTCCGGGTTGGCATCGGGCTTGTCGATCTTGTTGATCGCCACCACGATCGGCACACCGGCAGCCTTGGCATGCGCAATGGCTTCCTTGGTCTGCGGCATCACGCCGTCGTCGGCGGCCACCACCAGGATCACGATATCGGTCGCCTTGGCACCGCGGGCACGCATGGCCGTGAAGGCCTCGTGACCCGGGGTATCCAGGAACGTGATCACGCCGCGGTCGGTTTCCACATGGTAGGCACCGATGTGCTGCGTAATCCCGCCGGCTTCGCCCGCGGCCACCTTGGTGCGGCGGATGTAGTCCAGCAGCGAGGTCTTGCCGTGGTCGACGTGACCCATCACGGTCACCACCGGCGGACGCGGCAGCAGCTCGGCGTCGGTGTGTTCCTCACCGCCCACCACCAGCAGCGCTTCCGGATCGTCCAGCTTGGCGGCATACGCCTTGTGGCCCATTTCTTCCACCACGATCATGGCGGTTTCCTGGTCCAGCACCTGGTTGATGGTCACCATCTGGCCGAGCTTCATCATCTGCTTGATGACCTCGGATGCCTTGACGGCCATCTTGTGCGCCAGGTCGGCCACCGAGACGGTTTCCGGCACGTGCACTTCACGCACCACCGGCTCGGTCGGCGCCTGGAAGCTGCTGCGGCTGTCATCGTGCTGCTGCTGCCTGCCGCCGCGGCCACGCGGGCCACCGCGCCAGCCGCCCACGCCACCCGAAGTATCGCCGCGGGTCTTCAGGCCGCTGCCCTTCTTGCGGCTGCTGTCGTCCTGCCAGCCCGCCTTCACGACCTTGCCCTTCTTGTCGGCGGTTGCCGTGGTCGTGGTCGTGGTGGCCGGCTTCTTTTCGTCCTTCTTCGCTTCCGTGGTCGCACCGGCCGGCTTCACCGGCTTGTGCAGCGTACCGGTCTGCTCGGCCTTCTTCTCTTCGGCCTTGCGCTCGGACGGCGCCTTCAGCACGCGCGGCGGCGCGTTCAGCATCTGCTGGATCGCACGGGCCTCGGCTTCGGCAGCCTCGCGGCGCTTGCGCGCAGCGACTTCCTGCTCTGCGCGGGCCTTGTCGGCGGCAGCCTTGGCTTCGTCGGCAGCCTTCTGCGCCTCGGCGCGTTCGGCGGTGACGCGTGCCTTCTCGTCCTCTGCCTTCTTGCGCGAGGAATCCTCGTTGGCCTCGGTCACGGCGCGCGACGCGGCAGCCTCTTCCTCCGCCTTGCGGGCGGCGAGTTCGGCCTGGCGGCGCTGTTCAGCCTCCAGCGCTTCCTGGCGGGCGCGGCGCTCGGCTTCCTCGCGCTCGGCTGCCTCGCGGGCGGCCTTGGCTTCAGCTTCCTGGCGCGCCAGCAGTTCGGCCTGCTGGCGTTCTTCCTCGTCGCGGCGAGCTTCCTCGACAGCATCGACGACAGGCGCCTGGGCTTCGACCGCGTCGGCCTGGGCATCGGGCGCAGCCTCGTCGCGCTTGATCAGCACGCGCTTCTTGCGCACTTCCACCTGGACCGTGCGGGTCTTGCCAGTGCCATCCGACTGGCGGATCTCGGAGGTTTCGCGCTTGGTCAGTGTGATCTTCTTGCGGGAGCTGTCGTCGGCCTGGCCGTGCGAACGCTTCAGATAGTCCAGCAGCCTGGTCTTATCCGATTCCGTGATGATGTCTTCTGGCGTCGCTTTGCCCACCCCAGCCGCCTGCAATTGTTCCAGCAGGGCAGCTGCGCTGCGACTCAGTTCTGCGGCCAGTTGGGCAACTGTTGTGCTTGCCATTCAAACCCTTTCAATGCTTGGTTTCTACGTCGGGACAAATCGTTGCGGAAAGCGCGCCCGGGCCAGGTGTAGGCCGGCCCGGCCGTGTCCCTCAGTTGAACCAATGTTCCCGTGCTTTCATGATCAGCGACTTGGCTTCTTCCTCGCTGACACCGGTCATCTCGACCAGCTCGTCCACGGCCAGTTCGGCCAGGTCGTCACGCGTATGGATATCGCCTTCGGCCAGCTTGCCGATCAGTTCCGGGTTGAGGCCGTCGAGCGAGCGCAGGTCCTGCGACACCTCTTCCACCTTTTCTTCCCGGGCCAGTTCCATCGTCAGGAGCGCATCACGCGCGCGATTGCGCAGCTCGTTGACGGTGTCTTCGTCAAAGGCCTCGATCTCCATCATTTCACTGATGGGGACATAAGCCACTTCTTCCAGCGTGGAGAAGCCTTCCTCGATCAGGATGTCGGCAACTTCCTCATCCACGTCCAGCTTGGACATGAACAGCTTGCGCACGACATCGCTCTCTTCGGCCTGCTTCTGCGCCGACTCTTCCTGCGTCATGATGTTGATCTGCCAGCCGGTCAGCTCGGTCGCCAGGCGCACGTTCTGACCGCTGCGGCCGATCGAGACGGCGAGGTTTTCCTCGTCGACCACGACGTCCATGCTGTGCTTTTCTTCATCGACCACGATCGACTGCACCTGTGCCGGTGCCAGCGCGCCGATCACGAACTGCGCCGGGTCTTCCGACCACAGCACGATGTCCACGGCCTCGCCGCCGATCTCGTTGCGCACCGCGGTGACACGGGTACCGCGCACGCCGACGCAGGTGCCGATCGGGTCGATGCGCTTGTCATGCGCGACCACGGCGATCTTGGCGCGCACGCCCGGATCACGGGCAGCCGCCTTGATCTCCAGCAGGCCTTGTTCCATTTCCGGCACTTCGTTCTCGAAGAGCTTGATCAGGAACTCGGGCGCGGTGCGCGACAGTTCAATCTGCGGGCCGCGCGCGGCGCGGTCCACATTCAGGATATACGCACGCACGCGGTCACCGGTGCGCAGGTTTTCCTTGGGGATGATCTGGTCGCGGGCCAGCAGCGCTTCCACGCGGCCGGACTCGACGATCAGGCCCTTCTTGTCGGCGCGCTTGACCGTGCCGGTCATGATCTTCTCGCCGCGATCCAGGTAGTCGTTCAGGATCTGCTCGCGCTCGGCGTCGCGGATGCGCTGCAGGATCACCTGCTTGGCAGCCTGCGCACCGATGCGGCCGAACTCGACCGACTCGATCTGCTGCTCGATAAAGTCACCCAGCTCAATGCTGGGGTTTTCATCGCGGGCTTCGAACAGCAGGATCTGCTTGTCCGGCTCTTGCAGGCCCAGCTCGTCGGGAACGACCAGCCAGCGGCGGAAGGTTTCATGCTCGCCCGACTCGCGATCGATCGCGACACGGATATCCACGTCTTCCTCGAAACGCTTCTTGGTGGCCGAGGCGAGCGCCGCCTCCAGGGCACCGAATACCACATCCTTGTCGACGTTCTTCTCACGCGCAAGCGCATCGACGAGCAACAGAACTTCGCGGCTCATTGCTTGTTCCCTTTTCTTTGATTTCCTTTGAAGTCGATCACCGGCACCAGGCGTGCCTTGTCGACATCGGATACGGCAAATTCCAGCAGCGCCGGGCCATCTTTGCCTTCGAACTCCAGGCCAATCTTCTCCTCGCCCGCCGCGCCGGTGGGCTCGCGCAGGATGCCTGTGAAGTTCTTCTGTCCGTTGACGGGCAGGCGCAGCGTCACGCGCGCCTCCTCGCCGGCAAAGCGGACGTAGTCGGCCAGCTTCTTCAGCGGCCGGTCCAGTCCGGGCGACGAGACCTCGAGGCGTTCATAGTCGACGTTCTCGACCGTGAACACGTGGGTGAGCTGGCGGCTCACCTTTTCACAATCCTCGATGGCAATGCCGGTTTCAGGCTGATCGATATAGACACGCAGCAATCCGGCCGGGGCACGCTCGAGCTCGACCAGCTCATATCCCATGCCGCTTAGGGTGGTTTCGATCAAATCTGCCAGATGCACTGTTATCCCGAGTAATGGCCATCAACACCGTGGCAGGCAAACCCGCCGGTGCCGTCCGGGACGACCCTGCTGCAGCCCTGCCTGTCCGCCACCCCCCCGCTCCAGCGGAGAGAACCGAAAAACGGGCGAACCAAAAAAAAATGGGCGCAATGCCCATCATTCGCCCATCCTCGACGAGGATGGCTTTTTGAATAGACTTGAATTATACGCGGATTATGTCGAAAAGGCAAAAGCCAGACATTTCCGCGCACTGAATCCGGCGCCGGCGGGCGTTCAACCCGCCATGCGCCGGATTCAGCGCTTATCGGTTGCCGCCGCGGTTGCCACCACGGTTGCCGCCGCCACCGCCACTACCGCCGCGCGGGGAACGGTTGCCGCCCGGCTTCGACGCCTTCGGCATCACATTGCCGTTGGCTTCGCCGCCGCCGCGACGCGGCTTGCCCTGACCCTGGCCACCCAGGCCGCCCTGGCCACCCTGACCGCGCATGCCACCCATACCGCCCATGCCGGCGCCACCACGTCCCTGGCGTGCGCCAGTGCCGCGCCCGCCGCCCAGGCTGGCCGCGTGCGAGGTCAGCAAGGTGGGCCCGTGGGTGATATAGCCCATCGAGGTCTTCATCGGATCCGGCTGGCTGCTGCGGCCGCCGCTACCGCCCCGGGCGCCGCCCTGGTCGAAGCGCGGCAGGCCGTCCATGCCCGTGGGCATCGGCATGCCGGCAATCGCGGCTTCGGTGCGCTGCTTGCGCCCGCCTACCTTGGTGGCGCCCTTGGGAACCTGCTCGCCCTTGCCGGGCACCTTCAGGCCGACACCGGCCATCAGCGCCTTGACGTCATTGGGCTCGACTTCCTGCCAGCGGCCGCGCTTGAGGCCACGCGGCAACAGGAACTGGCCGTAGCGGGTGCGGATCAGGCGCGACACGGTCAGCCCGACCGCCTCGAACATGCGGCGCACTTCACGGTTGCGGCCTTCGGTCAGGGCCACGTGGTACCACTGGTTGACGCCTTCACCGCCGCCGTCGGCAATGCGCAGGAAGTTGGCCTCGCCGTCATCGAGCTTGATGCCATGCAGCAGGCGCTGGCGGTCGGCCTCGGCCAGCTCGCCCAACGTGCGCACCGCGTACTCGCGCTCCACGCCATAGCGCGGATGCATGAAACGGTTGGCAATGTCACCCGAGGTGGTGAAGATCAGCAGGCCTTCAGTATTGAAGTCCAGGCGGCCCACCGCGACCCATTTGCCGGTCTTGATGCGCGGCAGGCTGTCGAACACAGTCGGACGGCCTTCCGGATCGGACTGGCTGACGATCTCGCCGGCGGGCTTGTGGTACAGCAGCACGCGCGGCGGCTTGGTCGACACCTTGCGGTGGATCAGCTTGCCGTTCACGCGGACCTGGTCCGCCGGCAGGATGCGCTGGCCGATATGGGCCGGCAGGCCGTTGACCGAAACGCGGCCCTGCAGGATCAGTTCTTCCATCTCGCGGCGCGAGCCCAGCCCGCCCTCGGCCAGCACCTTGTGCAGCTTGGGCGCGTCGTCGTCGGCCGACAGCTCGCGCACCGGCTTGGCCTTGGTGCGCGGAATGACGGTGTCTTCGTTGTCGTACTGCTCAGAGATCACGAAGCGGAACAGGTCTTCGCTGCTCGCCGTGGTCTTGTCCCCGCCGCCCTGGCCCTTGCGGGGCGCCTGCGGCTTGCCGCCATCCTTGCGGCGGCCCTGCTGCCGCGCACCGGCACCCTGCGCCTCGCCCGGCGCTGCCGCCTTGCCTGAGCGCTGGACCGGCTTGCGCTTGCGGCCGGGCTGCTCAGGCTTGTCGGTGCCTTCGGCCCTGGCCGCACGGTCGACCTTTTCTGCCTTGCTGGTGCCCTGGCCGCCCTGGCTACCCTGGCCACCCTCGCCCTGCCCCGTCTTGCGCTTGCCGCGGCCACGCTGGCCACCGCGCGCACCGCCCGCCGCCTGTGCGGCGCCCGCTTCACCGGCATCGGCCTGGCCGCCGGCGCCTTCGGCGCCCTCGCCGCGGTCCTGTGCCTGGCGGCGCGATGCGACCAGGTTCCTCAGCCCGCGGCGCAGCCCCTTGCGGCGGGGCGCGGCTTCGCTGCCCGATCCGGGTTCTGCGGCGCCGGTGTCGGCGGGTGCGCCCGCATTGCGGGTGTCTTGCTCAACGGAATCAGACAAGATATTCACTATCGGATGTTGCATGTTGTTCAGTTCGGCACGCGCTCGTCGTGCTCGCTCGGGTGCGGCGGGGTGCCGTTGTCCGGCAAATCGCCCCGCGCCCCGTCCGGATTGGGTGCGGCTGGTTCGGTGGAAGCGGCCTCAGCGGCATCGTCGGCTGCAGCTTGCAGCGGTTGCGCGTCAAAGCCATTGGCGCCTTGGTCGACCGGGCCGGTCGTCTCGGCTTCGTTTGCGACGGATGCTTCAGCCACATCCGCCGCATGCGCGGCGGGGTTGGCAAAAGCCTCTTCGTCGGCGCTGGCCGCCTTGTTTGCAGCCAGGTCTTCAAAATTGATGGCCTGCTGTTCCAGCAGGGTTGCCTGCGCCTGCGCCTGGGCATCTTCCAGCGGCGGCAGCTCATCCAGCGTACGCAGGCCAAGATCGTCCAGGAACGCCTTGGTGGTCGCATACAGCGCCGGCCTGCCCGGCACGTCGCGGTGTCCGATCACCTCGATCCAGCTGCGGTCCTCAAGCTTCTTGATGACTTCCGTGCTGACCGTCACGCCGCGGATTTCCTCGATATCGCCGCGGGTCACCGGCTGCCGGTAGGCAATGATCGCCAGTGTTTCCATCACCGCGCGCGAATATTTTGGCGGCTTTTCTGGATTCAGCCGATCCAGGTATTCACGCATTTCCGGCCGGCTCTGGAAGCGCCAGCCGCTGGCCAGGGCCACCAGTTCCACGCCGCGCGGCCGCCAGTCCTGGCGCAGTTCATCAAGCAGCACGCGGATGGTGTCTGCGCCGACGTCGTCGTCAAACAGCCGCCGCAGATCATTGACGCGCAACGGTTCCTGCGCGCAGATCAGCGCCGTCTCGAGGACGATCTTCGCCTCTTGGGTATTCATGTTGATGGTGTGCAGCCTGTCTTTGCACCTGCTCCCGGACGGATCCGGGGCACCGGAGATTTTGGATACAGCGGTGCGAAAGCCACCGCCATCTCATTGCGCAGCTAGCCGGATACCTGCTGCATCCAAGCCGTGCACTTCCCTATCTTTGCATCGAGTTGCCGGGCGTTCCGGCAGGAGATCGTTCGCATGCCGTTATGGGCCAGCCAGCGAACCTCTTGCGTAGCGCGTCCGCACATACCGGACGTCGCTGTCAGCGAACTGAAGGCCTCGGACGCAAGAAAAACGGGTATCGGGAGCAAGGCCGGCATCGCCAACACCGCAGTGCCAGCCGGACTTTTGAACCAGATCTTTTGAACCGGATGGACTGTGGGGACGGGACGGGCATCGAAAACCTTCCGCTTCCCCTGCCCTGAACTCACCTTCTGGTATGAAGGCCGCCTGGCGCTGCTCGCCCGCTGCTTACCGCGGCTCACAAGACACCGCGCGATACCGCAATGTTGGCGATTGTATGGCATTCCCGCCCCCGCCTGCAACCATCATCCGTTGCCGGCGCAGCGCCGGCGCCTCAGAACACCAGGCAGAATCCATGCTCGGCCAGCGAATGTGGCAACAGCACCGCTCGCGCAATGCCAAGGCCGCCGAACGCCATTACCGCCAGGCCGGCCCCCAGGCGCACGCCGGGACGTCGCGACAGCGTACGCAAATAGCCTGACAGGCCGGAGAGCACCAGCAGGTTAGGCAGTGTGCCGAGCCCGAACACGCCCATCACGAGTGCGCCGGACGCCGCATTGCCCGCCAGCAGCGCGAGCGTGAGCGCCCCATAGACCATGCCGCACGGCACCAGCCCCCACGCCAGGCCCACGCCGTATCGCCGCGTCAGGCCGCCGCGTGCGCGCACAAAGGACGGCATGCCGCGTGCCACGCCACCCAGCCGGCGCGCCACCGCTGCGCTGGCACGCGACGCCAGCCGCTCCAGCCAGTCGACGGTAAACGTGTTGCCGCGCAGCAACCGCCAGCCCGACCACAGCAGCATGACGCTGCCCGCGCCGAACAGCCAGCGCTGCACCGGCAGATAGTCCTGTTTCCACGCCGAAGCACCGACCGCGCCTAGCGCGGCCCCAAGCAGCATATAGGTCGAGATCCGGCCTAGGTGCATTATCAGCAACTCGCCGAGCCAGGCGGCACGGCTGGGCACCAGACTGATCGTCGCCGCCGCGCCGTGACGCTGCTCCACGGCCAGCGCCACGCCGCCGCACATGGCGGCGCAGTGGACCCCGCCCAGCAAAGCCAGCAGAAAAACGCTGATCAGTACGCCAAGTGTCAATTCTCACTCCCTACCACATCACATCGCACGGTAAAATGCCGTTATCGCGCCCTCGCTGCCATTTCTAGCAGGTTCCAATTGCTCACCTCCATTCCCATTACCGAGATGTCACCACGCTGCTCCACCTGTGCGATGGGGCAGCTGTGCCTTCCGGTCGGCATGTCGCAGCAAGACCTCGCCAAGATGGACACGCTGGTTCAGGAACGCATCCGTGTGCACAAGGGTGAAACCCTGTATCGCATGGGCGATCCACTCACCGCGGTCTATGCCGTGCGCTTTGGCACGCTCAAGACCCACGTCACCACTGAAGACGGCCGCTCGCAGATTACCGGCTTCCACCTGCCCGGCGAAATTGTCGGTCTCGACGGGCTGGGCGAGATGCAGCATGCCTCCGATGCCGCCGCGCTGGAGGACACGGAAGTCTGCGTGGTCCGCATGAGCGAGTTGCAGTCCCTGTCGGCAGACCTGCCGTCGCTGCAGCAGCAGTTCCTGCGCCTGATGGGCAAGGAAATCACGCATGACCAACTGATGCTGGTCACGCTGGGCTCGATGCGCGCCGAGGAACGGCTTGCCGCCTTCCTGATCAACCTCTCTGAGCGCCTGTCGGCACGCGGCTATTCGGCGTCCGAGTTCGTGATGCGCATGAGCCGCGAAGAGATCGGCAGCTACCTGGGCCTGAAGCTCGAAACCGTCAGCCGCCTGTTCTCCCGCTTTGCCGAAGCCGGCCTGATCCAGATTCGCCAGCGCCACGTCAAGCTCGTGGACATCGACGGCATCAAGCAGCTCTACAGCCGCTCCTGCTAAGCGGCCAAGGCGCTGCCAGGCACCGCATGCGGACATGGCAGCGCAGACCTCACACCGATCCGCTTATTCCAGTTCGTCGGTATCGCTGAGCCGCGTCGGCATGGTGTAGAGCGTCAGTCCGCTGGACAACGCGCAGAACACCCAGGCCATCAGGAAGCCAACGGTGTAGACCGATTCGCGGGACGCTTCGATCGGCTGGCCGAAGAAGTTCAGGTCACCGGGATCCACCACCGAAAACACCGTCGCGGTCGCGAACCCGGCCATCAGGAACGCCGGCCAGAGTACCCACATCAGCCAGCGCAACCTCATGGCTGCCTCACAGCGGCAGCCTTGGGCGGCGCGGCGTCGGCCTTCTCGACCACCAGGCCATGGCGCGTTGCACCCTGCACCGGCATGTCCGGATGCGTGGATGCCAGCCAGATCGTCACGCCACACGCCACCATCGCCACCAGCGGGCCGCTCATCAACAGCCACGGCCACGGCTCCTTCCACCACGGATTGCCTTGCTGACTCATCTTGCCCCCTTCATCTTGACGACCTAGCTTCACAAATCGCGCGGCACGATGAAACTGGTGGATTGCCGGATTTCGGCATGCCCCCGCTCCGTGCCTTCGCTCGTCACCGTCACGTTGATCTTGTGCGTGCCCTGCGCCGCGGCCTCGATCGGCACGCGGATCCGGATCGGCAGCAACCGGTTGGACGTCGGCGCCAGCGATTCGGCCTGCTTGTCGTATTCCACGGTCAGGTTCTTCAGTTCGTCGCTGTCGGCGCGCACGCTGATCTGCATCGGCGCTTCGGTGGTGTTGATCAGCTGCAGGCGATAGACATTCTCGATCCAGCGGCCTTCCACTTCACGGCCGAGCGCACCACGGTCGCGGATGATGTCGACCTTCAGCGGCGTGCGCAGCGCGATCGAAGCCATGAACCCGGCCAGCAACGCCACCCAGATCACGGAATAAATGACCACGCGCGGGCGCAGCAGGCGCTTGCGTGATGCCGCCGCGGACAAGCCCTTGCGCATCGCGTTTTCCGAGGTGTACCGGATCAGGCCGCGCGGATATTCCATCTTGTCCATGACCTGGTCGCAGGCGTCGATGCAGGCGCCGCAGCCGATGCACTCGTACTGCAGGCCGTCGCGGATATCGATGCCCGTCGGGCACACCTGCACGCAGATGCTGCAGTTGACGCAGTCGCCAAGCCCCGCCTTGTGGTGGTCGGTCTTGCGCGACCGACTTCCGCGCGGCTCGCCGCGGCCGACGTCGTAGGTCACGACATAGGTATCGCGATCCACCATCACGCTCTGGAAACGCGCATACGGGCACATGTACTTGCACACCTGCTCGCGCATGAAGCCCGCATTGCCCCAGGTGGCGAACGCGTAGAACAGCATCCAGAACGACTGCCACGGCCCCAGCGACAGGCTGAGCACCTCGCCGCCCAGTTCGCGGATCGGTGCGAAATAGCCGATGAAGGTAAAGCCGGTCCAGAGCGCAATCAGCACCCACAGGAAGTGCTTGGTCGCCTTGAGACGGAACTTGCGCAGGCTCCACGGATCGCCATCGAGCCGGATGCGGGCGATGCGGTCGCCTTCGACCCGCCGCTCGATCCACATGAAGATCTCGGTGTAGACCGTCTGCGGACAGGCATAGCCGCAGAACAGCCGCCCCGCGATCGCCGTGAACAGGAACAGCGCCAGCGCCGAGATGACCAGCAGCACCGCCAGGTAGATGACGTCCTGCGGCCACAGCACCAGCCCGAAGATGTAGAACTTGCGCTCGCCAAGGTCAAACAGCACGGCCTGGCGGCCATTCCATTGGAGCCAGGGCGTGCCGTAGTAGATCAGCTGGGTCAGGATCACCAGCCAGACCCGCCAGCTGGAGAATGCGCCCGTCACCGAGCGCGGGTAGATCTTGCGGCGGACCTCGTAGAGCGTTTCGTCAGAGGTCTCGCCCGGCGCAGCGGCCGACCGTTGCAGGTCGGCCGCCCGGGCCATTTCTTCGGTCCCGGGTGCGTTCATGGGCATGCTCTCCCGCGAGCTGCCAGCGCCCGCTCACATGAGTCGTCGGTCATTGCCCGGCTCCGCCCCCAGTATTGGACAGACC
Source organism: Cupriavidus sp. FW305-26 (assembly GCF_058787975.1). Taxonomy (NCBI): domain Bacteria; kingdom Pseudomonadati; phylum Pseudomonadota; class Betaproteobacteria; order Burkholderiales; family Burkholderiaceae; genus Cupriavidus; species Cupriavidus sp. FW305-26. Next base: position 34,323 of record NZ_JBYTAH010000025.1, on the reverse strand, counting down.
CCAGACATAGGCCGTCAGCATCCGGATGCGTTCAGGCGTCAGGATCTCCTCATGCGCAGGCATGTGGTTGTTATGGCCCTTCAGGATTGCGTCGACGATACTGCCTTCCGAGCTGCCATACAGCCAGACGTTGTCCGCCAGGTTGGGCGCGCCGAGCGCCTGGTTGCCCTTGCCGCCGGCGCCGTGGCATGCCACGCAGGTCGTCTTGAAGGCGCCCTCGCCACGCGACGCACGGATCGGGTCCGACGACAGGCCCGACAGCGAGCGCACGTATTGCGCCACGTCGCCCGCCTGCTTGGCGTCGATGGCCGCGGCAAACGGCGGCATCACGCCATTGCGGCCCTTGGTGATGGTCTGCTGGATGATGTCGGGTTCGCCACCATAGAGCCAGTCGCTGTCTGTCAGGTTCGGAAAGCCGCGGCTACCGCGCGCGTCCGAGCCGTGGCATTGTGCGCAGTAGTTCAGGAACAGGCGCTGGCCGATCTCGCGCGCCTGCGGATCCGCCGCCACCTGCTTGACGTCCATCTTCAGGTACTTGGAGTAGATCTCGTTCTGCATTTTCTCCTGCGCCGCGCGGTGCGCGGCAAGTTCGCCCTGCGTGGAGAACTTCAGCACGCCGGCATACGAACCCAGTCCCGGATACAGCACCAGGTAGGCCAGGCTGAAGATGCAGGCCAGCAGGAACATCCACATCCACCAGCGCGGCAACGGGTTGTTCAGCTCGCGCAGGTCACCGTCCCAGACATGGCCGGTGTCTTCAGTGCCGCCGGCGGTCTTGGCGACCTTGCGTTGCGAGAACAGCAGCCACACGCACCAGACGATGCCGATGAGCGCGATAGCGGCAATGTAATAACTCCAGAATTCGGAAATGAAATCGCTCATGGCTAGGTGTTCCGGCTCGATGTTGTCGTGGTTTCGTCAGGCAGCGCGAACGGCAGCATGGCGGATTCCCGGTTAGCGGCCTGCCGGCCGGCGGACCAGGCCCACCAGCAGATCCCCAGGAAGACGACCATCGACACGACGGTCGCAATGGCAGTGATCATGGCCATGGCTTACTCCTTGGGTGCCGCAGCCGCGGCGGAATCCACGCGGACGTTGCGGCGGTTGGTGCCCAGGCCTTGCAGGTAGGCAACCAGCGCATCTTCTTCGGTCTTGCCCTTGAGCTCGTCCGGCGCCTTGGCGATCTCGGCATCCGTGTACGGCACGCCCAGGCGCACCAGCGCGCGCATGCGGGCCTGGATGTCGTTGGTGGGCAGCTCGGCCTTTTCCAGCCACGGGTACGATGGCATCACGGATTCCGGCACCACGTCGCGCGGATTGCGCAGGTGGATGCGCTGCCAGTCATCCGAGTAGCGACCGCCCACGCGCGCCAGGTCGGGACCGGTGCGCTTGGAGCCCCACAGGAACGGGTGGTCGTAGACCGACTCGCCCGCCGTGGAGAAGTGGCCGTAGCGCTCGGTCTCGGCCTGCAGCGTGCGGACCTGCTGCGAGTGGCAGCCGACGCAGCCTTCACGGATATAGATATCGCGGCCCATCAGCCGCAGCGGCGAATACGGGGTGATGCCCGGATCCGGCTCGGTGGTGGAGTGCTGGAAGAACAGCGGCACGATCTGGACCAGACCCGCAATGCTGACCACGAGGATCGTGCAGATGATCAGCCAGCCGATGTTCTTCTCCAGCGTTTCGTGGGAAAAGAAGCGTTGTTTGTCGGACATCTTTCTATCCTGGATTGATCAGTGGGCAGAGGCAGTGATGCTGGCCGGAATCGGCGCATCCACGGCGGGCTTGCCGACGATGGTCTTGAGCACGTTGTAGGCCATCAGCAGCATGCCGGACAGGAAGCACAGGCCACCCAGCAAGCGAATCAGGTAGAACGGGTACTTGGCCTTGACCGCTTCGACGAAGGCATAGGTCAGCGTGCCGTCAGGCTGCGTGGCGCGCCACATCAGGCCTTCCATCACCCCGGCGATCCACATCGAGGCGATATACAGCACCACGCCAATGGTCGCGATCCAGAAGTGCCACTCGATCAGCCGGACGCTGTACATCTGCTTCTCGCCGAACAGACGCGGAATCAGGTAGTAGAGCGAGCCGATCGAGATCATCGCAACCCAGCCCAGCGCGCCCGAGTGCACGTGACCGATGGTCCAGTCCGTGTAGTGCGAGAGCGCGTTGACGGTCTTGATCGACATCATCGAGCCTTCGAACGTGGCCATGCCGTAGAACGACAGCGCCACCACCAGGAACTTCAGGATGGGGTCGGTGCGCAGCTTGTGCCAGGCCCCCGACAGGGTCATGATGCCGTTGATCATGCCGCCCCACGACGGCGCCAGCAGGATCAGCGAGAACACCATGCCCAGCGACTGTGCCCAGTCCGGCAGCGCGGTGTACTGCAAGTGGTGCGGGCCGGCCCACATGTAGGTGAAGTTCAGCGCCCAGAAGTGGACGATGGACAGGCGGTAGGAGTAGATCGGGCGCTCGGCCTGCTTGGGAATGAAGTAGTACATCATCCCCAGGAAGCTGGTGGTCAGGAAGAAGCCCACGGCGTTATGGCCGTACCACCACTGGATCATCGCGTCCTGCACGCCGGCATAGGCCGAGTAGGACTTCCACAGCGACACCGGCATCTCGATGTTGTTGACGATGTGCAGCAGCGCGATGGTCAGGATGTAGGCGCCGAAGAACCAGTTGGCGACGTAGATATGCCGGGTCTTGCGCTTGACGATGGTGCCGAAGAACACGATCGCGTAGGCCACCCAGACCGCGGTGATCAGCAGGTCGATCGGCCATTCCAGTTCCGCGTATTCCTTGGAGCTGGTGATCCCCAGCGGCAGCGTGATGGCGGCGGCGACGATGACCAGTTGCCAGCCCCAGAACGTGAACGCGGCCAGCGGGCCGCAGAACAGGCGGGCCTGGCAGGTGCGCTGGACCACGTAGTACGAGGTCGCGAACAGCGCGCTGCCGCCGAAGGCGAAGATCACCGCATTGGTATGCAACGGCCGCAGCCGGCCAAACGACAGCCAGGGTGTGTTGAAGTTGAGTTCGGGCCAGATCAGCTGTGCTGCCAGCAGCACGCCGACGGCCATGCCGACGATCCCCCAGACTACCGTCATGACAGCGAACTGTCTTACGACGCCGTAATTGAAGGTGTCGACGCGTGAAGACGCGGCAGTGACATCCATTCAGACCCCCAAAGCTTAGAGAAAAGAAAAAACCTACTGACAGTGTGACTTTAGAAAAACCATGCTGCGTGTGCGTTGATCTTTATCAAGTCGCTCAGGGCATGCATGGAACCTGCGTGCTGGGCCCCGGTCGGAGGGCGCGCCGCGCGGCGGGTTCATGGCTTGTCGTTGTCCAGCAGGATCGATTCGGCGGGCCGGTCCAGGTCGTCGTACTGCCCGGCATGGAGGGCCCACCACAGCGCGCCCGCGATGACCACGACAAGCACCAGGCTCATCGGCACCAGCAGGTAAAGCGTTTCCATCTGTCAGACTCCCTTGTGGCGCGGCTTGCCGGCGCGCAGCAGGCGCCAGGCATTGGCCACTACCAGCAACGACGACAGCGACATGCCGATGCCGGCCATCCAGGCCGTGACCAGCCCCGTCGCTGCGAGCGGGATGGCCACGACGTTGTAGAAGAAGGCCCAGCCCAGGTTCTGGCGCACCACCCGGCGCGTGCGGCGCGACACCGCCAGTGCGGTGGCGATCTCGGCCACGCCGCCGTGCGTCAGCACCGCGTCCGCACCGGCCTGGGCCAGCGGCGCGCCGCTGCCGATGGCGATCGACACCTGGGCCTGCGCCAGCACCGGCGCATCGTTGATGCCATCGCCCACGGCCAGCACCACCGCCCCGCCCTGCTGCAGCCGCGCGACGTAGTCGCGCTTGCCTTCCGGGGTGACCGCGCCGGCTACGCAAGCTATGCCGAAGTGCGACGCCCACCAGTGGACCGCTTCGGCGTGATCGCCCGATACCAGGTGGCAGCGCACGCCAAGTTCACGCAGCCGCGCGAGCAACTGCGGCGTCTGCGTCCGCTCCACATCGGCCAGGACGAAGCGCGCCAGCGGACCCGCTGGCGCGCCCAGCCACACCACGGTGGCGCCAGGATGGTCCGCGTCGCTGCGCCAGGTGTCCGGTGCCTGGCCGCTGTCGGGCGCCAGCGCCGCGACAAAGTCGGCGCGGCCGAGCCGCAGGCGTTGGCCATCGACGATCGCCTCCAGGCCCTGACCCGGGACGTTGCGCATGTCGGACACCTGGAGCGACATGCCGGAGTTACCCTGCGCCGCGGCCACCAGCGCGCGCGCGATCGGATGTTCGCCACCGCGCTCCATCGCGGTGGCCAGCGCCTGGCATCGGGTCCGATCGGCGTCAGCCAGCGGCTCGACCGCGGCCACGGCAAAGCGCCCTTCGGTCAGCGTGCCGGTCTTGTCGAGCACCACGTCGGTGACGCGCGCCAGCGTCTCCAGCGCGTGGCCGCGTGTCAGCAGCACGCCGCGGCGCGACAGCGCCGCACCGGCCGCGGCCAGCGCGGCCGGCGTGGCCAGCGACAAGGCGCACGGGCAACTGACCACCAGCACCGCAATCGTCACCAGCAAGGCGCGCGACGGATCGATCCAGAGGCCCCATACCAGCCCGGTCAGCGCCGCCAGCCCCAGCAGCGTCGCCACGAACCAGCCCGCGACGCGGTCGGCCAGCGTGGCAAGGCGCGGCTTTTCAGCCAGCGCGCGGTCCAGCACCGCGACGATCTCGGCCAGGCGGGTGCCGGCGCCGACGCGCGTGATCCGCAGTTCGAGCGGGCTTGCCGTATTGAAGCTGCCGGCCAGCACGGTCTCGCCGGCGGCGCGGCGCACCGGGCGGCTCTCGCCGGTCAGCATGGATTCGTCGAGTTCGCTCGCGCCCGCCACCACGGCGCCATCGGCGGGAACGATCTCGCCGGCCTTGACGCGGATCAGATCGCCCGCACGCAGGCGCGCGACCGGCACACGCTCGCCGGCCTCACCCGTCGCGACCAGCCGTTCGCAGGTGGCCGGCAGCTGGCGCGCCAGCATCTCGGCGCCGCTGCGCGAGGCCTGGCGCACGCGCAGTTCCAGGTAGCGGGCCAGCAGCAGGAAGGCGACGAACATCGTCACCGAATCGAAATACACCTCACCCACTCCGCGCACCGTGGCCAGCGCGCTGGCGGCAAAGCCGGCGCCGATGCCGATCGCCACCGGCACGTCCATACCCATGTGGCGCTGGCGCAGGCTGCGCCAGGCACCGGCAAAGATCGGCGAGGCGGCATAGAACACCACCGGCAGCGTCAGGGCGAAGCTGGCCCAGCGCATCAGCTGGAGCTGGCCAGGGTCGATGGTGGCCTCGTGCGTGTAGATCGGCCACGCATACATCATGACCTGCATCATGCCGAGCATGGCCACCGCCATGCGCATCAGCAGCCCGCGGCGCGCGCGGCGGTCCTGCTGGTCGGTGCGCGAGACTTCGAACGGCCAGGCCATGTAGCCGATGCCGGCCAGCGCGGCCAGCAGCCCCGCCACCGTCTGGGCGCCATCGCGCCAGCGCACCACCACGCGCCGCGTGGCGACATTGGCGACCGCGGACTCAACGCCCGGCTGGCGGCTCAGGTGCTGTTCGATCAGCCACGCGCAAGCGGCACAGCGGATGTTCTCGGGCGCCAGCGTGATCTCGGCGCGGCCGCTGTCCAGCGGGCGGACAAACTGGGCGCGCAACTCAGGGGTGTCGTAGGCGGCCCAGATCGGTTCGGCCTCGCGACGGGCGTCGTCGTCGATGGGGCGGGCGAAGCGGGCTTCATTCCCGTACAGGTGCGCAAAGCCGGCCGCATGGAGGGTCTGCGCCAATGCCTGGCAACCGCCGCAGCAGAACACCCGGCGGCTGCCGTCCAGCTCGGCGGCAAGCGGCTCGGTGTCCGTGACGGGCAGGCCGCAATGGAAGCAGGCCAGCCGCGCACCGGCGTCGGCAGCCGGGCCCAAGGCATCACGGAGCGCGGACGGCGGGTACGGTGCCAGTAAGCTGGCTGAAGGACTGGTGACTGGGGGCGACGACATGGGAACCTTTTTCTACCCGATGGAGGGTATATGCGGGCCCCCGAATCGACCTTGATATAGGTCAATGCGGCCCGGCAATCGTCGCGCCGGGCCGGAAAACAACGCTCAGGTGAGCGTGGTATCCATGGTGCGGCGCTCGGATTCCAGGTATTCGCGCGATTGCATCTCGATGATGCGCGATACGGTCCGATGGAACTCATTGGCCATCTGGCCTTCGGTGTAGAGTTCGTCCGCGGGCACTTCCGCCGACATCAGCAGCTTGACCTTGTGGTCGTAGAAGACATCGATCAGCCAGGTGAAGCGGCGTGCCTCGGACGACATGCGCGGCGTCATGCGCGGCACGTCGGACAGGATCACGGTGTGGAACTGGGACGCCAGCTCCAGGTAGTCGTTCTGTGAGCGCGGGCCGCCGCACAGCGTGGCAAAGTCGAACCACACCACGCCGTTGGCCTTGCGCAGCGCACGCAACTCGCGATGCTCGATATGCAGCAGCGGCGACTCGTCGGCCACGCCGGCGATCGAGGTGAAGGCGTCGCGCAGCGCGGAACTGGCCTTGGCGCCGAGCGGCGTGTGGTACGCCTGCACCTGCTCCAGCGCGCGCTTGCGATAGTCGATGCCCGCGTCGACGTTGAGCACGTCGAGCTTCTGCTGCAGCAGCGCGATGGCCGGCAGCACGCGGTCGCGGTGCAGGCCATCCGGATACAGCAGGTCCGGGCGGTAGTTGGAGGTCATCACGAACTGCACGCCGTTCTCGAACATCTGCTGCAGCAGCCGATGCAGGATCATCGCGTCGGCGACGTCGCTGACGTGGAATTCATCGAAGCAGATCAGCCGGAAGCGGCGCGCGATGCGTCTGGCCAGCTCATCCAGCGGATCGGGACGGCCGCGCAGCTCTTCGAGCTGGCGATGGACCTCGCGCATGAACTCATGGAAATGCAGCCGCGTCTTGCGCACCACCGGCACGCAGGTATAGAAGCTGTCCATCAGGAAGGACTTGCCGCGCCCCACCCCACCCCACAGGTAGACGCCCTTGGGCACGTCGGGACGGACCAGCAGCTTCTTCAGCGCATTGTTGCGGCGGCTCTTGTAGGCCACCCATTCGTCGTAGCACTGCTGCAGCCGGGCCACGGCACGCAATTGCGCTTCGTCGGACTGGTAGCCGCGCTCCTTCAGTTCCTTCTCGTAGTACTCGGTGACGTTCATGCTGACGGGTTCCTGCGCACGGGCCGCAAGTGAAAACGGGGCGCC
>NZ_JBYTAH010000025.1:0-27010 GCF_058787975.1 Cupriavidus sp. FW305-26 | reverse complement strand
CCGCGGATGCGGCGCGCCGGTACTCAGGCAATGCGAAGCATGCGCCTTACATATTAAGCTGACGCTTGTCGACGGCCAGCGCGGCTTCGCGCATGACTTCCGACATCGATGGGTGCGGGTGGCAGACGCGGCCGATATCCTCGCTGGCGGCCTTGAACTCCATCGCCACCACGGCTTCGGCGATCAGGTCCGAGGCGTTGGCGGCAACGATGTGCACGCCCAGGATCTCGTCGGTCTTGGCGTCGGCCAGCATCTTGACGAAGCCGTCGGCGTGGCCCATGCCCAGTGCACGGCCGTTGGCCATGAACGGGAACTGGCCGGCCTTGTACTCGCGGCCTTCGGCCTTGAGCTGGGCTTCGGTCTTGCCTACCCATGCGATTTCCGGGAAGGTGTAGATCACCCACGGAACGCAGTTGTAGTCGATATGCGGCTTCTGGCCGGCGATGCGCTCGGCCACGGCCACGCCTTCGTCCTCGGCCTTGTGCGCCAGCATCGGGCCGCGCACCACGTCGCCGATGGCCCACAGGCCCGGCACCTTGGTGGCGCAGTGGTCGTCCACCTCGATGAAGCCGCGCTGGTCTACGGCCAGGCCGACGGCGTCCAGGCCCAGGTTGTCGGTATTGGGCACGCGGCCAACCGACACGATCAGGCGATCGACCTCCAGGGTCTGCGCCTTGCCGTCCTTGTCGGTGTACTTGACGGTCACGCCGTTCTTGCCGGTCGTCACTTCGTTGACGTTCACGCCGAGGCTGAACTTCAGGCCCTGCTTGGTCAGCTGCTTCTGCGCTTCCTTGGCCACGCCTTCGTCGGCGGCGCCCAGGAACGCGGGCAGCGCTTCCAGCACGGTCACATCGGAGCCCAGGCGGCGCCACACCGAGCCCAGTTCCAGGCCGATCACGCCGGCACCGATCACGCCCAGCTTCTTCGGCACTGCGGGGAACTTGAGCGCGCCCTCGTTATCGCTGACCAGGTCATTGTCGACCTTGATGCCCGGCAGGTGGCGAGCCTTCGAACCGGTGGCGATGATGACCTGCTTGGCGGTCACGACTTCACCGGCAACGTCGACCTGGAAGCCCTCGGCGCTCTTGCCGACGAACTTGCCGTAGCCCTTGAGCAGCGTCACCTTGTTCTTGCGGAACAGGAACTCGATGCCCTTGGTCATCTTGCCAACGATGTCGTCCTTGCGCTTGAGCATCTTGGCCACGTCGACCTTGACGTCGCCCACGGTGATGCCGTGGTCGCCCAGGTGGTGCTGGACGTTCTCGAACTCCTCCGAGGAAGCCAGCAGCGCCTTGGAGGGGATGCAGCCCACGTTCAGACAGGTGCCGCCCAGGCGGGCTTCGCCCTTGGGATCGTCATACGGATTGCCTTCGCAGCAGGCCACGTTCAGGCCCAGCTGGCCGGCGCGGATGGCGGCGATGTAGCCGCCGGGGCCGGCGCCGATCACCAGCACGTCGAATTGTTTGCTCATGGAAATTCCTTTGTGGGCGCCGGCGACAGCTTGTGCCGGCGCGCCTTCATCACGGGGGAAGCGCGCCCCGCGCACGGCAGGCGTGCGCGGGGGGACCGTTAATTACAGGTCCAGCAGCAGGCGGGCCGGATCTTCCAGCGCGTCCTTCATGGCCACCAGGCCCAGCACGGCTTCACGGCCGTCGATGATGCGGTGGTCATAAGACATCGCCAGGTAGTTCATCGGGCGGATCACGATCTGGCCGTCTTCCACCACCGGGCGGTCCTTGGTGGCGTGCACGCCCAGGATGGCCGATTGCGGCGGGTTGATGATCGGGGTCGACAGCATCGAACCGAACACGCCGCCGTTGGAGATCGAGAAGGTACCGCCGGTCAGTTCTTCCAGCGACAGCTTGCCGTCACGGGCCTTGACGCCGAACTCGGCAATCTTCTTCTCGATGTCGGCCAGGCTCATCTGGTCGGCATTGCGCAGGATGGGCACCACCAGGCCGCGCGGCGAACCCACGGCGATGCCGATGTCGAAGTAGCCGTGGTAGACAATGTCGTTGCCGTCGATCGAAGCATTGATCAGCGGGAACTTCTTCAGCGCGTGCACCGCGGCCTTGACGAAGAACGACATGAAGCCCAGCTTGACGCCGTGTTCCTTCTCGAAGCGGTCCTTGTACTTGTTGCGCAGGTCCATCACCGGCTTCATGTTCACTTCATTGAAGGTGGTGAGGATGGCGTTGGTCGATTGCGATTGCAGCAGGCGCTCGGCGATACGGGCGCGCAGACGGCTCATCGGCACGCGCTCTTCCGGGCGGTCGCCCAGCGCGGCAAAGTCAACCGGGGCCGAAACCTGCTGCAGCGCCGGCTTGGCGGCAGCCGGAGCCGGAGCAGCCTTGGCGGCCGGGGCAGCAGCAGCGGCCAGCGCGTCACCCTTGGTGATGCGGCCGTCCTTGCCGGTGCCTGCAACCTGGCCAGCCGACAGGCCGGCTTCTGCCATCAGCTTGGCAGCCGACGGCATCGCCACACCACCTGCGGCGGCCGGAGCGGCGGCAGCAGCGGCAGGTGCCGGGGCAGCGGCGGCAGGTGCCGGAGCGGCAGCAGCCGGTGCGGCGGCGCCAGCGGTGGCTTCGGTGTCGATCTTGGCGATGATCTCATCGGCCACGACGGTGTCGCCGTCGTTCTTGACGATAATCGACAGGACACCAGCCGACGGGGCCGGCACTTCCAGCACGACCTTGTCGGTTTCGATCTCGATCAGGATTTCGTCCTGTGCAACAGCCTCGCCCGGCTTCTTCTTCCAGTTGAGCATGGTCGCTTCGGCGACCGATTCGGAGAGCTGCGGAACCTTGACGTCAACGATAGCCATGGTTGTGAATTCCTCGTGTTATGCGTGTTGTCTTTATGCTGGCTATGCCACGGCGGCCGTCTGCGCGCGCCGCCGTGGCTGCCGCTTGATTACTTGGTCAGAACAAAGCCCTTGAGCTTGGCGAAGGCAGCCTCCAGCAGCGCCTTCTGTTGCTCGTTGTGCTTTGCGTAGTAGCCCACTGCCGGCGAAGCCGAAGCGGGACGACCGGCATAACCGAGCTTCTGGCCATCCGTCATGTTTTCCATGATGTAGTGCTGCACGAAGAACCAGGCACCCTGGTTCTGCGGCTCGTCCTGGCACCACACGATTTCGGTGGCGTTCGGATACTTCTTGAGTTCTGCTGCCACGGCCTTGTGCGGGAACGGATACAGCTGTTCCAGGCGGATCACCGCCGTATCATTGGCCTCGCGTTCCTTGCGCGTGTTGACCAGGTCGTAGTAGACCTTGCCCGAGCACATGATGACGCGCTTGACCTTGCTGGCGTTGAGCTCTTCGTGGTCAGGGATGACCGTCTCGAAGTGGCCCTTGGCCAGGTCCGACAGCGGCGACACAGCGTCCTTGTTACGCAGCAGCGACTTCGGCGTCATGATCACCAGCGGCTTGCGGAACAGACGGATCATCTGTCGGCGCAGCAGGTGGAAGATCTGGGCCGGCGTGGTCGGCTGGCAGACCTGCATGTTGTGGTCCGCGCAAAGCTGCAGGAAGCGCTCGATACGGGCCGAGCTGTGTTCCGGGCCCTGGCCTTCGTAGCCGTGCGGCAGCATCAGCGTCAGGCCCGAGGCACGGCCCCACTTCACTTCACCCGACGAGATGAACTGGTCGATCACCACCTGGGCGCCGTTGACGAAGTCGCCGAACTGGGCTTCCCAGATCACCAGCGCGTTCGGTTCGGCGGCCGAGTAGCCGTATTCGAAGCCGAGCACGGCCTCTTCGGACAGCACCGAGTCGATCACCGTGAACGGTGCCTGGTTTTCCGACACGTTCTGCAGCGGCACGTAGCTGCCGGCATCCCAGCGCTCGCGGGCCTGGTCGTGCAGCACGGCGTGGCGGTGGGTGAAGGTGCCGCGGCCAGCGTCCTGGCCGGTGATACGCACCGGGTAGCCCGACGACACCAGCGAGGCGAAGGCCAGGTGCTCACCCATGCCCCAGTCCAGCGGCTGGTCGCCGCGGCCCATGTTGGCGCGGTCCTTGACGACCTTCTCCACCAGCGGGTGCAGCTTCAGGGTCTCAGGCGTGGTGGTGATGCGTTCGGCCAGGCGCTTGAGCTCGGTCACCGGCACGGCGGTGTCGGCGGCGTCGGTCCACTTGCGGTTCAGGAACGGCATCCAGTCCACGGCGAACTTGTTCTTGAAGTTCGACAGGACGGGGTCGGCGGTGTGCTTGCCGGCGTCCATCGCGGCGCGGTATTCCTTGACCTTCTCGTCGCCGAACTCGGCCGGGACCAGGTTCTGCGCGGCCAGCTTGTCAGCGTACAGCTTGCGCGTGCCGGGGTGCTGGGCGATCTTCTTGTACATCAGCGGCTGCGTGACCGCCGGGGTGTCCTGCTCGTTGTGGCCCAGCTTGCGGAAGCAGATGATGTCGACCACGACATCCTTCTTGAACTCCATGCGGAAGTCCACGGCCAGCTGCATGGCGTACACCACGGCTTCGGGATCGTCGCCGTTCACGTGCAGCACCGGGGCCTCGATCATCTTGACCACGTCCGTGCAGTACAGCGTCGAACGCGCGTCGCGCGGGTCGGAGGTAGTGAAGCCGATCTGGTTGTTGATGACGATGTGCATCGAGCCGCCCGTGCCGTAGCCGCGGGTCTGCGCGAGGTTCAGCGTCTCCATCACCACGCCCTGGCCGGCAAAGGCCGCGTCGCCGTGCACCTGCACCGGCAGCACTTCCTTGTGGCCGACTTCGCCGCGGCGTTCCTGGCGGGCCTTGGCCGAGCCTTCGACCACCGGGTTGACGATTTCCAGGTGCGACGGGTTGAACGCCAGCGACAGGTGGACCGGGCCGCCTTCGGTCGAGACATCGCTCGAGAAGCCCTTGTGGTACTTGACGTCACCGGCCGGCAGGTCGTCGACGTGCTTGCCTTCGAATTCGGCGAACAGGTCGGCGGGCATCTTGCCCAGCGTGTTGACCAGCACGTTCAGGCGGCCACGGTGGGCCATGCCGATCACGATTTCCTGCACGCCCTTGCTGCCGGCGTGCTGGATCAGCTCGTCCATGGCGGCGATGAAGCTTTCGCCGCCTTCCAGCGAGAAGCGCTTCTGGCCGACGTACTTGGTGTGCAGGAAGCGCTCCAGGCCTTCAGCCGCGGTCAGGCGGTCCAGGATGTGCTTCTTCTTTTCCAGCGTGAACACGGGCTTGGAACGCGTGGTTTCCAGGCGCTCCTGCCACCAGCGCTTCTGCGCCTGGTCGCTCACGTACATGAATTCGAAACCGATGGTGCCGCAGTAGGTTTCGCGCAGGTTGTTGAGCAGCTCGCGCAGGCTCATCGACTCCTTGCCAAAGTAGGTATTGCTGGCATTGAAGACGATGTCGAGGTCTGCTTCGGAGAAGCCGTAGAACGCCGGGTCCAGGTCCGGCAGGGGCGGACGCTCCTGGCGCTTGAGCGGGTCCAGGTCGGCCCAGTGCGAACCGATGTTGCGGTAGGCGGCGATCAGCTGGGTGGCAGCGACGCGCTTGCGGCCCATGTCGGAATCGGCCGAGGCAACGATGGTCCTGATGGGGCCTTGCTTGGCGCGCTCGGCGAACGAGGCAACGATGGGGGCGTGGGGGATATCCCGGCCGTTCGAGCCGTCGACCGCAGGAACGTTCTGCATGGCGTCGAAATACGCGCGCCAATTGTCGGGAACCGAGGCGGGGTTCTGGAGGTAGGCCTCGTACAGTTCTTCGACATACGGGGCGTTACCGCCGAAGAGGTACGAGTTGCTCTGATACTGCTGCATCATGGGACGCTCACTATTCTCCGGGAATGCCGGAGTTCAGCGGGTTATTCAACCTTCCGCGACACGGCTTGACCGGTTAGCGGATCGCAAACAACTCTTGGGAGCCCAACTGAGGCGCCTACACAAACGGCACCGCTTGGGTGCCGCGTGTGATGGCTTCCTCACAAGGCCCGAAAGGGCAAGTTGTGCGGGGAAGGACCTAAAGTCTTCACGGCGTTAAGAATAGCATGAATTGCCTTTGATCAATGTGGACTTTTCGCGATACGAAACACCTACCCACGACAATTCGGTTCGCAATCAGCGAATTAGCAACACCCGCACAACAATTTGAATCAAGGCGCGATCTGGTCGACGGCGTCTGTGATCAGCCCGTCCAGGCCCCAGGCCAGCAACTGCGCCGCCCGCGCCGGATCGTTCACGGTATAGCAGAGGACCCGGAAACCGGCCGCGTGCGCGGCGGCGATCACGCCGGCATCCAGTTCGCGGTGGTTGGCATCCAGCGCCACGCAGCCCAGCCGGCGCAGCCGCTCCAGCCAGTCCGCGGGCAGCTGGTCGAGCAGCAGCGCGCGCGGCAGGTCCGGCGCGACGCGCGCCGCGGCGGCCAGCGCCTCTTCAGAAAACGATGACAGCAACGGCGGCACCGCGGCAGCCGCCCACAGCGACTGCGCGTCCAGCGCCACCGCCGCACCGGTGCGCGCCTCGGTGCCGGGCACTGGCTTGATCTCGATATTGACCATCAAGCCGTTGGCCTGGGTATAGCGTGCGATGGCCGCCAGCGTCGGCACGGGCTCGCCGGCGAAGGCGGGGCTGTGCCACGTGCCGGCGTCCAGCTGCGCGAGTTCGCCCAGTGTCAGCGCATCCACCCTGCCCTGGCCGCTGGTGGTGCGGTCCAGCGTGGCGTCGTGCATCAGCACCGGCTTGCCGTCGGCCGACAGCTTCACGTCGAACTCGAACATCCGGTAGCCAAAGCCGGCGCCGTGGCGAAACGCTGCCAGCGTGTTCTCCGGCGCCAGCTTGCCGGCGCCGCGGTGCGCGATATGGCTCGGGTACCGCCAGGCAGTGTCGGTTACGCTGGTCATGTCAGGCCTCGATGCGCTTGCCCGTATCGGGCGCAAAGAAATGCAGGTGCTCCGCCGACGACGTCACCGGCAGGCGGTCGCCGGCGCGCACGTGCGCATGGCTGTCCAGGCGCACCACCACCGCCTGTCCGCCAAGCGAGCCATAGGCAAAGGAATCCGCGCCGAGGGCCTCGACCACGCGCACATCGACTTCGGCGATGGCCTCATGCGCGGCGCACGGCTCGATATGCTCCGGGCGCAGCCCCAGCAGTGCCTGCTCCGGCAGGTGCAGCCCCATCGGCAGGTGCCCCAGCGTGGCGTTGGCGGCCTCGCCTTCCTTCGCCACCACGCGCATCTGCGCGCCAGTGTCGCCGCCGGCGTTGCGCGCCACCGGGATCAGGTTCATCGGCGGCGAGCCGATAAAGCCGGCCACGAAGGTGCTGGCCGGACGCGAATAGACTTCCAGCGGCGTGCCGATCTGCTCGACGCGTCCGGCGTTGAGCACCATCATGCGGTCGGCCAGCGTCATCGCCTCGACCTGGTCGTGCGTGACGTACAGGCTGGTGGTGCCCAGGCGCCGGTGCAGCTCCTTCAGTTCCAGCCGCATCTGCACGCGCAGCTTGGCGTCCAGGTTGGACAGCGGCTCGTCGAACAGGAACACCGCCGGCTCGCGCACGATGGCGCGGCCCATGGCCACGCGCTGGCGCTGTCCGCCCGATAGCTGGCGCGGCTTGCGGTCCAGCAGCGGCGCCAGCTCCAGGATGCCGGCGGCATGGTTCACCCGCTGCGCGATCTCGGCCTTGGCCATGCCGCGGATCTTCAGGCCGTAGGCCATGTTGTCGTACACGCTCATATGCGGATAGAGCGCGTAGTTCTGGAACACCATGGCGATGTCCCGCTCGGCCGGCTCCAGGTTATTCACGACCTTGTCGCCGATATGGATTTCGCCGCCGGTGATGGTTTCCAGCCCCGCCACCATGCGCAGCAGCGTGGACTTGCCGCAGCCCGAGGGGCCGACGATGACGATGAATTCGCCGTCGGCGATCTCCATGTCGATGCCGTGCACCACCTGGACGCTGCCGGCGTAGGTTTTCTGAACGTTGCGTAGCGACAGTTTTGCCATTGCTGTTGTCCTGCGCGTGGCTCGTGGCCACCGCGCCTTATTTTTCCGTTTCGACCAGGCCCTTGACGAACCACTTCTGCATCAGCACCACCACCACCGCCGGCGGGATCATCGCCAGCATCACGGTGGCCATCACCAGGTTCCAGTCGGTGGCCGCGTCACCCGAGCGCGAGATCATCTGCGTCACGCCCACCACCACCGGCGTCATCGACTTCTGCGTGGTGATCAGCAGCGGCCACAGGTACTGGTTCCAGCCGTAGATAAACTGGATCACGAAGAGCGCGGCGATGCTGGTGCGCGACAGCGGCAGCACCACGTCCCAGAAGAATCGCAGCGGCCCGGCGCCGTCGATGCGCGCGGCCTCGGCCAGCTCGTCCGGAATGGTCAGGAAGAACTGGCGGAACAGGAAGGTGGCGGTGGCCGACGCGATGATCGGGACGGTCAGGCCAAAGTAACTGTCCAGCATGCCGAGGTCCGACACCACCTTGTAGGTCGGCAGGATGCGCACCTCCACCGGCAGCATCAGCGTGATGAAGATCAGCCAGAAGAAGGTCTTGCGCAGCGGGAACTTGAAATAGACGATGGCAAAGGCCGAGATGATCGAGATCGCGATCTTGCCCAGCGCAATGCCCAGCGCCATGATCAGGCTGTTCTTCATCATGGTCGAGACAGGCGATGCGGCCTCGCCCACGCCCTGGAACAGCACGGTGCGATAGTTCTCGATCAGGTGGCTGCCTGGGATCAGCGTCATCGGCGCGTCCAGCACCTCTTCGGCGGTCAGCGTGGACGCAACGAAGGTCAGGTACACCGGGAACACCACGATCACGATGCCCAGGATCAGCACCGCATGGCTCAGGAAATCAAGGAAGGGGCGACGTTCTACCATGTGCTGTCTCCGTCAGTACTGGACCTTGCGTTCAACATAGCGGAACTGCACCACGGTCAGCGCGATCACGATCACCATCAGCACCACCGACTGCGCGGCCGAGCCCCCGATGTCCATGCCGCGGAAGCCGTCATGGAAGACCTTGTAGACCAGCGTGTTGGTCGAATTGAACGGGCCGCCGTGGGTGACCGCGTCGATGATCGCGAAGGTATCGAAGAACGCGTAGACCACGTTGATCACCATCAGGAAGAAGGTGGTCGGCGACAGCAGCGGGAACATGATCGACCAGAAGCGGCGCCATGGGCCGGCGCCGTCGATGGCGGCGGCCTCGATCAGCGAGCGCGGGATGCTCTGCAGACCCGCCAGGAAGAACAGGAAGTTGTAGCTGATCTGCTTCCAGGCGGCGGCCAGCACCACCAGCAGCAATGCCTGGTCGCCATTGAGCAGGAAGTTCCATTCCACGCCGAGCTTGCGCAGCGCATAGGACACCACGCCCAGCGTCGGGTTGAACATGAACATCCACAGCACGCCGGCCACGGCCGGCGCCACCGCATACGGCCAGATCAGCAACGTCTTGTAGCCGACGGCGCCGCGGATGATGCGGTCGGCAAAATAGGCCAGCAGCAGCGCGGTAGTCAGGCCCACCACGGTCACGCCCACGGCAAAGATGGCGGTGGTCTGGAACGACTCCACGTACAGCGGGTCGTTCCACAGCATGCGGAAGTTGTCGAGGCCGACGAACTCAAGGTTGATGCCGAAGGCATCCTGCTGCAGCATCGACTGGTACAGCGCCTGCCCGGCGGGCAGGAAGAAGAAGATCAGCGTGATCGCGATCTGCGGCAACACCAGCAGATACGGCAGCCACGGCGAACGGAAAACGACGCGTTTTTCCATGAACGGATTCCGGCGAATGCTGCGGGTCGCGGCATCGGACTAGGTACGGAGTTGCGGAGGGCCCCGATCGGTGAGACAGGGCCGTCCACAATGCAATCGGGCGGAGGTTTCGCCACCGCCCGATTGTCACATCAGCTTGCTGGCTATGCCGGCTTACTCGCGGGCAGTCTTCTGGAAGCGCTCCAGCAGATCATTGCCGCGGGCCACGGCCGAGTCCAGCGCCGCCTTGGGCTCCTTCTTGCCGGCCCAGACGGCTTCCAGTTCCTCGTCCACCACGGTGCGGATCTGCACCATGTTGCCCAGGCGCACGCCGCGCGACTTGTCGGTGGTCTTGACCACCATCTGCTGCACCGACACATCGGCACCCGGGTTCTTGTCGTAGTAGCCCGATTTCTTCGTCATCTCGTAGGCGGCCATCGTCACCGGCAGGTAGCCGGTGGCCTGGTGCCAGTCAGACTGGATCTCGGGGCGCGACAGGAAATTGAAGAACTTGGCCACGCCCTTGTACTCGTCGGGCTTCTTGCCGCCCATCACCCACAGCGAAGCGCCGCCGATGATGGTGTTCTGCGGGGCACCCTGCACCTCCGGGTAATACGGCAGCTGTGCCACCGCGAACGCGAACTTGGCATTCTTGCGGATATTGGCCAGCGATGCCGACGAGCCGGTGAACATCGCGCACTCGCCGTTGTAGAACTTGGCCTGCGACTCAGCCTTGCGCCCGCCGTAGCTGAAATAGCCCTTCTTCACCATGTCCTGCAGGTTGGTGATGTGCTTGACGTGCAGCGGGCTGTTGAAGAGCAGGCGCGTGTCGGTGCCGCCGAAGCCGTTGTTCTTGGTCGCATACAGCGTGTTGTGCCAGGCCGAGAAGCTCTCCAGGTGGACCCAGCCCTGCCAGTCGGTGGTGTAGGCGCAGTTGGTGCCCGAGGCCTTGAGCTTGGCCGAGTACTGCATCACCTCGGGCCAGGTCTTGGGCGGCTTTTCCGGATCCAGGCCGGCCTTCTTGAAGGCGTCCTTGTTGTAGTAGAACACCGTGGTCGAGCTGTTGAACGGGAACGACAGCATCTCGCCCTTGGACGAGGTGTAGTAGCCCGCCACCGCCGGGATATAGGCCTTCTGGTCGAACTTCTCGCCGGCGTCCTTCATCACCGCCGATACCGGCTTGATCGCGCCCTTGGCGCTCATCATGGTGGCGGTGCCCACTTCAAACACCTGCAGGATGGCGGGCGAGCCACCGGCGCGGAAGGCCGCAATGCCCGCAGCCATGGTTTCGTCGTAGTTGCCCTTGTTGACCGGCACCACCTTGTATTCGGACTGGCTGGCGTTGAACTTGTTGGCGATCTCGTTCACCTTGTCGTTCAGGGCGCCCTGCATGGCGTGCCACCACTGGATTTCAACGGCGGCGTGGGCGCTGCCGGCCCCGGTCAGGGCTGCCAGCGCTGCGAGTTTGAGCACGGTACGGGATAAGGACATCGGTGGCTCTCCTTTGGTCTGTCTGTTCCGGTCGGTCGAAAATCCGACAGTATGTGATTTTTTTGTGACAGCGGCATGTTACGCCTGTCGCACCTGAGCTAGCAAATCAGCAGATTCACCAGTATGGCCAGTACGATGCCTTTTGCAGTGCAATAAGGGAAATTGCCGCCAGATCCGCGGTTACAATGGCCCGCCATGCAATCCCTGAACAAGCTCTCTAATTCCGTGCTGCAGCGCGTGCGCGGCGTGCTGACCGACATCGACGGCACCCTGACCACCGACGGGCGGCTGCCGGCCTCGACCTACCTGGCGCTCGACGGGCTGCGCCGCGCGGGCCTGCACGTGATCCCGGTCACCGGGCGCTGCATCGCCTGGGCCGAGATCCTGACCCGGCTGTGGCCGGTCGACGCCATCATCGGCGAGAACGGTGCGTTCTACTCGCACTTGCACAACGGCCGCCTGCAGACCCGCTTCCTGGACGATGCCGCCACGCGCGCGCGCAACCTGGAGCGCATCGAAGCGCTGGGCCAGCGCATCGTGCGCGAAGTGCCGGGCTGCGCGCTGGCCTCGGACCAGGCCTGGCATGCCGCCGACCTGGCCATCGACCATGCCGAGGACGTCGCGCCGTTGCCTGCAGACGCCGTGGCCCGCATCGCCGCCATCATGCGCGAGGCCGGCATGACCGCCACGGTCAGCTCGATCCATGTTAACGGCTGGTTCGGCCTGCACGACAAGCTGTCGATGAGCAGGCTGTGCGTGGCCGAACTGCTGGGCGAAGACGTGGACGCGCGCCGCGACGAATGGCTGTTTATCGGCGATTCGGCCAACGATGCCAGCATGTTCGCCCACTTTCCGCTGTCGGTTGGCGTGGCCAATGTGCGCGACATCCTGCCGCAGCTGCCGGTGCCGCCGGCCTACATCACCGCAGCGGCCGGTGGCGAGGGCTTTGCCGAGATGGCGCAGCGGCTGGTCGAAGCGCGCGGCTGAATACCTCACGCAAAACAAGAAAACCGGCCGGGAAAGTCCCGGCCGGTTTTTCTTGTCACCCGCCCTGCCCTGGCTCAGTCGAACCCAAGCTCCTGCAGCTTGCGCGTGATGGTATTGCGCCCGATCCCGAGCCGGGTCGCCGCCTCGACGCGGCGCCCGCGCGTGACACCCAGCGCGGCCTCCAGCACGGCCTTCTCGAAGCGGCGCGTCAGCACATCCATGACCTCCGGCTGGCCGGCTTCGAGCATTGCCCGTGCTTCGCCGGCGAGCAGGCTTTCCCAGCCGGCCGAGGCCAGGGCCGGGACCACCGTCGCCACGGACGCGGGCCGGACTGCGGTGGCCGTGTCGGCCTCTGCCACCGTCGTCGCGTAGCCGCCGTAGTCGGCCAGGTCAGGCGCGCTTTCATACTCGGGCGCGCGCGCTTCGGCAACGCGCTCGGGCCGCGGCGCATTGACCGGCTCGCTGGTGCCGGCTTCCAGCATCTCGCGCGGCAGGTCCTTGACCTCGATGGTCTGGGCCGGCGCCATCACGGTCAGCCAGTTGCACAGGTTCTCCAGCTGGCGCACGTTGCCGGGGAATGGCAGCGTGCTGACATAGGCCAGCGCTTCGTCGGACATGCGCTTGGGCTCGACGCCCAGTTCCTTGGCGCTCTTCTGCAGGAAATGACGCGCCAGCAGCGTGATGTCCTCCGGGCGTTCGCGCAGCGGCGGCAGGCGCAGCCGGATCACGTTCAGGCGGTGGAACAAGTCCTCGCGGAACAGCCCTTCCTTGACGCGCAGCTCCAGGTTCTGGTGGGTGGCGGCAATCACGCGCACATTGGCGCGCAAGGGGTTGTGGCCGCCGACACGATAGAAGTTGCCATCGGACAGCACGCGCAGCAGGCGCGTCTGCAGGTCGAACGGCATGTCGCCGATTTCGTCGAGGAACAGCGTGCCGCCCTCGGCCTGCTCGAAGCGGCCGCGCCGCATGGTCTGCGCACCGGTGAAGGCGCCGCGCTCATGGCCGAACAGTTCGGATTCGAGCAGGTCCTTGGGGATGGCTGCGGTATTGAGCGCGATAAAGGGCCCGTTGGCACGCGGGCTGTGCTTG
The DNA here is from genome assembly GCF_058787975.1 of Cupriavidus sp. FW305-26. Classification (NCBI taxonomy): domain Bacteria; kingdom Pseudomonadati; phylum Pseudomonadota; class Betaproteobacteria; order Burkholderiales; family Burkholderiaceae; genus Cupriavidus; species Cupriavidus sp. FW305-26. The sequence continues at coordinate 13,740 of NZ_JBYTAH010000025.1, read as the reverse complement.
TGCAGCGCGCGTGCGACCAGCTCCTTGCCGGTGCCAGACTCGCCGGTGATCATCACCGTCACGTTGGACTGCGAGAGCCGGCCGATGGCGCGGAACACGTCCTGCATCGCCGGCGCCTGGCCGAGGATCTCGGGCGCATCGACGAGGCGGTCGTCCAGTTCTTCCTCGCGCAGGCTTTCTTCCAGCGCGCGGCGGATCAGCTCGACCGCCTTGTCGACATCGAAGGGCTTGGCCAGGTATTCGAAGGCACCGCCCTGGAACGCGGCCACGGCGCTGTCCAGGTCAGAGTAGGCCGTCATCACGATGACCGGCAGGCCCGGATGCCGCGCCTTGATGGCCTGCAGCAGGTCCAGGCCCGATCCGCCGGGCATGCGGATATCCGATATCAGCACCTGGGGCTGGTCTTCTTCCAGCGCGGCCAGCGCATCCCGCACATTGGTGAAGCTGCGCGAGAGCAGGCTTTCACGGGCCAGGGCCTTTTCCAGGACCCAGCGGATTGATTGATCGTCGTCGACTATCCAGATCGGCTTCATGTGCGTCGCTTGTCTGCTCGGTGTCATTTGGTCTTCCGCATGCCCGGCCACGGCGGATGCACCATCGCTCGCGGACGCCAGCAAAAGCTAGTGCAGCGGCAGCAGGATGCGGAAGTCGGTACAGCCCGGCCTGCTCTCGCATTCGATCAAGCCCTCGTGCTGCTGCACGAAGGTTTGAGCGAGTGTGAGACCGAGTCCGCTGCCGCCATCCCTGCCCGATACCAGCGGATAGAAGATGCGTTCGCGGATGTCTTCGGAAATTCCCGGGCCGTTGTCGATGACATGCAAGTCCAATGCCAGCTTGAACAAGCGCTTGGCAATCGTGACCTGGCGCGCCACGCGCGTGCGCAGCACGATCTGTGCATCGCCGCGCGCCATGCGGTCGGCCAGCGCCTGCGCGGCGTTGTGCACGATGTTGAGCACGGCCTGGATCAGTTGCTCCATGTCGCCCTGCAGCTCGGGCAGGCTGGCGTCGTAGTCGCGCACGATCTCCAGCCCGTTGGGGAACTCCGCCAGCACCACCGAGCGCACGCGCTCCAGCACTTCGTGGATATTCAGGCTGGACACGATATGCGGATGCCGGTGCGGCTCCAGCAGCCGGTCCACCAGCGTCTGCAGCCGGTCCGATTCCTTGATGATGACCTGCGTGTATTCGCGCAGCGAGCGCTCCGGCAGCTCGAACTCCAGCAGCTGCGCCGCGCCGCGAATGCCGCCCAGCGGGTTCTTGATTTCGTGGGCCAGGTTGCGGATCAGTTCCTTGTTGGCCGAGGTCAGGTCCAGGATGCGTTCTTCGCGTTCGCTGCGCACCTTCTGTTCATTGGGCAGGATTTCCACCACCACGGTGTCGCCGACCGCTTCCAGCGCGGAGATCACCACGTGCACATGGGCCGGCTCCTGCAGCGGCGGGTGCAGGATCAGGTCCTGCCGGCGCACGTCGAACTGCCGCGTGACCACGGTGTCGATCATGCTGTGCAGCTCATCGGAACGCCCGAACAGGTCAGGCAGCGTCAGCTCCACCATGCCCTTGCGCGACACGCCGAAGGTGGCTTCAGCGGCCGGGTTCGCAAAGACGACGCGCAGCCCCGGCTGCTGCACCAGCAGCACCGGGTTGGCCACTACGTCCAGGCCGGCATGGAACGCCACGGCGCCCATGGTCAGCACCTGGGCGCTGCCTTCGGCCGGCGCCGCATCAGCCGCCGGCGATTCGCCACGGGCGCCGTCGGCACCGCTGGCCTTGCGCGACACTCCGCGAATCAGGCGACGCATAAGACTAGTCCTTCAAATTGCCAAGCTCGCGCCGCAGCGACGCCGCATTGGCCTCGCTGCGGGCGATGTCGTCGCGCAGCGCTGCCGTGCGATCGAGGTATTTCTGATAGTTGCGCTCATTGCCCTGGCGCTCCGGCTGGCCGTTGTTGTACTCGGCACGCAGCGCCTGCAGCTTGGCCTCTTCGGCCTGCAGCTCCTGCGAGAGCACCGCGCGGCGCTCACCGTCGCGGCTCTTCTGCGTGGCACTGTCCACGCGCGGGAAGCTGGTGCCGCCAGCCGCCGCGCCGGCGGTGCTGCCAGCGCCCTTGGCCGGCGCAGCGATACGCCCGCCCGGGACCGTCACCACCTCCGGCAGGTTCAGCTTCTTGCAGCCCTTGCCCGCGTTGCCATTGCGATACTCGGGCACGCCATTGGGCCCGGTGCAGACATAGACGTCCGAGGACTGCGCGGAAGACTGCCCGGCCCACGCGCCCAGCGTCAGCGCCACAGCACTCACCAGAACAGGGAATCCGAGACGAAATTGGTGCAGAGATCGGGGCAAGGTCAGGGTCCGGCGGGCCGTGCGTGAAGAGGCGTCCATGAACATGGCGTTAGGTTTGAACGGGATGGAACACGATTCCCCATTCTAGCGAGCAAAGCAAAAAGGGACAGCCGAAGCCGCCCCTTTCTGGTGCAACTGTTGCCCGGCCACAACCTGCGTCATTCCCGGGCAAAGGCCGCTTACAGCGAGTAGTACATTTCAAACTCGACCGGGTGCGTGGTCATGCGGAAACGCGTGACTTCTTCCATCTTCAGTTCGATGTAGGCATCGATCATCGAGTTCGAGAACACGCCGCCGCGGGTCAGGAACTCGCGGTCGTTGTCCAGGTACTCCAGCGCCTGGTCCAGGCTCGAGCACACGGTCGGGATCTTTGCATCCTCTTCCGGCGGCAGGTCGTACAGGTTCTTGTCGGCAGCTTCGCCCGGGTGGATCTTGTTCATCACGCCATCCAGGCCGGCCATCAGCAGCGCCGAGAAGCCCAGGTACGGGTTCATCAGCGGATCCGGGAAGCGGGTCTCGATGCGGCGGCCCTTCGGGTTGGCCACATACGGGATGCGGATCGAAGCCGAGCGGTTGCGGGCCGAGTAGGCCAGCTTCACCGGAGCTTCGAAGCCCGGCACCAGGCGCTTGTACGAGTTCGTGCCCGGGTTGGTGATGGCATTCAGGGCACGGGCGTGCTTGATGATGCCGCCGATGTAGTACAGCGCGAATTCCGACAGGCCGGCGTAGCCGTTGCCCGCGAACAGGTTCTGGCCGTCCTTCCACACGGACTGGTGCACGTGCATGCCCGAACCGTTGTCGCCAACGATCGGCTTCGGCATGAAGGTGGCGGTCTTGCCGTAGGTGTGGGCGACGTTCTGGATCACGTACTTCTGCATCTGGGTCCAGTCGGCGCGCTGCACCAGCGTGCTGAAGCGGGTGCCGATTTCGTTCTGGCCCTGGCCAGCCACTTCGTGGTGGTGGACTTCAACGGGGATGCCCAGCGATTCCAGGATCAGGCACATTTCCGAACGCATGTCCTGGAAGGTGTCGATCGGGGCGACCGGGAAGTAGCCGCCCTTCTTGCCCGGACGGTGGCCGCTGTTGCCGTGCTCGAATTCCTTGGCCGACGACCACGGGGCTTCTTCGGAATGGATCTTCACGAAGCAGCCTTGCATGTCGACGTTCCAGGTCACGCCGTCGAAGATGAAGAACTCGGGCTCCGGACCAAAGAAAGCGGTGTCGCCCAGGCCGGTGCTCTTCAGGTAGGCTTCGGCGCGCTTGGCGATGGAACGCGGGTCGCGGTCATAGCCCTTGCCGTCCGACGGCTCGACCACGTCGCAGGACAGCACCAGCGTCGGCTCTTCGTAGAACGGGTCGATGTGGGCGGTGTTCGAATCCGGCATCAGCAGCATGTCCGAAGCTTCGATACCCTTCCAGCCGGCGATCGACGAACCGTCGAAGGCGTGGCCGCTTTCGAACTTGTCTTCATCGAAGTGCGACACGGGCACGGACACGTGTTGCTCCTTGCCTTTGGTATCGGTGAAACGGAAATCGACGAACTTGACGTCGTTTTCCTTCACCAGCTTCATCACGTCTGCAACGCTGTGGGCCATGCCAATCTCCTGGATATTCGGCGGAAGTCTGAGAAAGCCAATTCTTGGGCCTGTCGTCACCGGCGCCGATGCATGCTCTGCCGCGCCGTCCCGACCAGCCACGAAAGGACGAAGAATGTTAGCAGAAAGCGTGCCATGCGAACGCCCCACCGCCACCGGCAGCCCGAAAAAAGTGCAACCTCGGCGAACCGCGCACCGCGGCGGCGTAAGAGAAGCAGCGGCTCGGCTGCCGAGTGGCGCACTGGTTACACGCATTCCGGCGTAGCGCCCCCTAATAAAACACCACAATGGTGCATTCAGCAAGGCGTCGCACTTGAACAGTGCGGATGCACCAAAAGGAGTCACCCGACGCCCCAACAGCAGTCAATGAGGCTTCGAATCGGCCCGGCGCTATAGAATAGTGCGTTGCGGCTTTGCCGCCTCCAATTCCATTCCTCAAATTTGTCACGCAGATGACCACCCGAGACGATCTCCTCCAGGCCGCCCGCCAGCGCCAGCAACAGAACCAGCTCCCGTATTTTGGCGCGCTGTCGCCGCAGGAAGCCTTTGCGCTGCTGCAGAACGATCCTTCCGCCGTGCTGGTCGACGTGCGCACCCAGGCCGAACTGGACTGGGTCGGCGGCGTTGACGTGCCGGACGCGCAGTTCGCCCATGTCGAATGGATGTCCTATCCGGGCGGTGCGCAGAATGCCCGCTTTGTCGAAGAGCTGAGGGCACGCGTGCCGGCCGACGTGCCGGTGCTGTTCCTGTGCCGCAGCGCGGCGCGCTCCAAGCACGCCGCGCGCGTGGCCACCGAAGCCGGCTACCACTTCGCCATGGACGTGCTGGAAGGCTTCGAGGGCAACCGCGACGACCACCACCACCGCAAGACTGTTGAAGGCTGGTGCGTGCGCGGACTGCCGTGGCACGGCGCCTGATCGCGGTCGGGCCAGAATGAGAGAAGGGGCAGCCAAGGCTGCCCCTTCTTCTTGCGACCCGTGCCGCCTTAAGCCTGCGCCGCTTCGCGCGGCGGCTGCTCCACGATCTCGAACCCCATCGCCTGCACGCCTGCGAGCAGCATCGCATAGGCCGGTGCCAGCAGATCGGCCGGGCCCTTGACCCCCAGGTCGATATGGCGGCGCGCGAAGCGGTCGCCGCGCTGCACGTCGCCGACCGAGGGCAGGCTGAACACGCGGATGCCCGGATGCGCCGCTTCGACCTTCTCCATCAGCGGCGTCAGCGTGGACTCCGGCGCCTCGAACACGTAGAAGGCCCGCTCCTGCTGCTGCACCTGGTGGAACAGGTGCGCATAGTCGTGGTCCAGCACCCATTCCATCATCGGCCATGCCATCACCGGGAATCCCGGCATGAAGTGGTGGTGACCGACCGAAAAGCCCGGGATGCGGTTGTAGCTGTTGGGAATGATGCGCGCGCCCTTGGGGAACTCGCCCATTTTGAAGCGGTGCTGGTTTTCCGGCTGATTCAGGTCGGCCTTGACCGGGTCGCCGCCGGCGGTCTCGGCAATGCGCAGCGCAATCAGTTCGCGCGCCTCGGGATGCAGCACCAGCGGCACGCCCAGCGCGGCGGCCACGCACTGGCGGGTGTGATCGTCCGGCGTGGCGCCGATGCCGCCGGTGCAGAACACCACGTCCGGGCCGGCCAGCGTGCGCCGCAGCGTGGCGGTGATGCGGGCTCGGTCATCGCCGACGTATTCGGCCCAGTCCAGCGCCAGCCCGCGCGCGCCCAGCAGTTCGATGGTGCGGCGCAGATGCTTGTCTTCACGCCGCCCCGACAGGATCTCGTCGCCAATGACGATCAGGCCAAAACCCATATTGCCCTCGCTTCAGGAATTTTCGATGCGGCGCACGTCGCTCGGCGCCAGGTCGATGACGTCGCCGTCAAGCGCCGGCTGGTCCGGCTGATGCGCCGGCGGCTGGGCCGGCACCGCCGCGCGCTCGGCCCGCAGCTGCGCCAGCGCGCGCAGGCAGAAGTGGCCGAACCACAGCGCCGAGAAGATAAAGATCAGCACATACAGCCACAGCGTGCCGGCCAGCACGAACGGAAACAGGAAGATCACCGCCGCCGACGACACCCACAGCAGCGTCGGCGCCGAGCCCAGCAGCCCCACCGCCACCCCGATCACCAGCAGCGGCGTGCGGTGGCGGCGCACCAGCGTCTTGCGCTCTTCGGCGCTGGCGTGGTCGGCGAGCGCGTCATATGTCATCACGCGGTAGGTCAGCCAGCCCCACAGCACCGGCGGGATCAGCGCAAAGAACGGCGGGATCAGCCACAGCGGCAGCGTCACCAGCACCAGCACCAGGAACACCAGCGTGCTGCCCAGCGACTGGAACACGCTGCCCAGGATGCTGCCGCCATGGGCCTTGGCCAGGTCCGGGTAGCTGCGCTCCAGGTGGCGCACCACCGCCGGCACCGAGAACACGCCGATAAACATCAGCATCGAGGCAATCACCAGCGGGATTGCCAGCGCCGCCACGAACAGCGGCGCCACGATGGTGCGCATCGATTGCAGGCCGAACCAGTCGAGCGCGCTGTAGATCCAGCTGGTCAGGATGGAGGTTTCCAGGAAGCTGCGCGTGGCGCCCATGATGGGGTCCCAGCCCCACCAGAGCAGACCGCCCCACAGCAGCGTGGCCAGGACGAAAGGCAGCACGGTCAGCATCAGCATGCGGGGATGCAGCTGGCTGACCAGCGCGCGGCCAAACGAGCGGAAGATATCGTTCATGCAGTCGAAGGCAGACAGGAGGAAAGGCGCCGGGCGCGGCAGAAGTCCGACTGGGCCGGACCGGCGGCAACCCGGAACACTAGCATACGCCGCTTGCCGCCGCGGCGCGCCGTGTTGCGCCGCGGGTGGAGGACTACCTCCAGACCCGCCGTTTCAGCGCAGCCGCAGCAGCCGCTTGATGCCGTACCACTGGTGCGCCAGGAAGCCCACGCCGTAGTCGTGGCCCTTGCCCAGCGGCGGCGGCAGCTGGTCGCGGATGCCGGTCGGGTGGTAGGTCTCGGTGAAGACCGCGGTGCCGAGCACCATGTCCCACCACGGGAAGATCACGCCGTAGTTGCAGCCGCCCAGCTTGGCCGGTGCGCCGTCGGCCTCATGGCCGATGCCCACGGCGTGGTGGGTGCGGTGAAAGCGCGGCGAGATCAGCAGCCGCTCGCCGATGGCGCCGAAGTGCAGTCGCACGTTGGCATGCTGCAGGCTCTGCAGCAACTGCGACAACGCCACCAGCAGCACGTACTGCGACGGCTCCACGCCCACGCCCAGCGCCACCAGCGCGAACACCAGATCGCGCAGCATGTCGTCCAGCAGGTGGTTGCGGTTGTCGCTCCACAGCGTCATCTGGCGCTGGCTGTGGTGCACCGCATGCAGATGCCACCACCAGCGGAACGAATGCGACAGCCGGTGGTACCAGTAGTCGAGGAAGTCGAACAGCAGCAGGTAGACAAAGAAGCTGACCAGCGGCACCGAGGTCACGCCCGGCCACCAGTCTTCCACATTGATGCGGTGCCAGCCCATCAGCCGCAGGTCGCCTTCCAGGGCGTCGGTCAGCGGCGCGAGCAGGAAGAACATGGCCAGCCGGAACAGCCCGAGCCGGTGGATCACCGTGTAGAAGATATCGGTGCGGATGCCGGCGCGGTCGGATACCGGCTCGACCGGGCGCCATTTCTCCAGCGGCCCCAGGATCAATGCCATCACCACGATCTGCACCAGGCCCACCAGCAGCCACTCGGTGCCGGTGAAGGCTTCCTCGGCATAGCGGCCAAACCCGAGGTCGTAGACCACGGGCAGCACCACGTCCTGGAACAGCGTGCCCTCGACCTGGCCGATCCAGCCGTTCAGCGTCTCCCACATCAGCGCCTGCCCTCCTTTTGCCCGACTGGCTGCGGCCTGGCGATCCAGTCGCGGTAGGCCGGGTGCTCGCGCAGCGTCGCGAAACAGAATCCCTTGCGCTCAAGGCCGGCGAGCAGCGGCTCCAGCACGCCGGGCGCCCACGGATCCTTGCGCGACCAGATGCCCAGGTGCGCCATGGTGATATCGCCGTCGCGCAGGTTGGCCAGCGCGCGTTCCAGCAGCGCCGCGTTGGGATAGCGGTCGGACGACAGCTCGTCGCCCAGGAACCCGGCCGGCGCCCAGCCGACGTGGCGGAAGCCGCACTGCTCGGCCCATTGCACCGTCTGCGGGGCGGTGCGCCCGCCCGGGGCGCGCCACAGCGGCACCATGGCGGCGCCGGTCATGCCGTGGAAGGCGTCGGCGCTGCGCCGCAGCTCCTGGCAGAATCCGGCCGCGTCCATGACCATGTCCTTGCCCGCCTGCGTGCCGAACTGCGGCCGCATGGTCACATGCCCGGCGTGCACGCTGCGCAGGTAGACATGGTCGAAGGTATGCGTGCCAAAGGCGTGGCCGTCGGCCACCAGTGACTTCCAGTACGGCGCCCAGGATGGGTCCAGCGAACTGTCCTGGCGCACGGTCGGCTCATTGGCCAGGAAGAAGGTGGCGCGGATATGGTGGCGGCGCAGCGTATCGGCGATCAACTGCGCCTGGCTCATGCTGCCGGTGTCGAAGGTCAGGTAAAGCGTGCCGGCCGGGCACGCCTTGGCGCCAGGCTTGGGCACGTCAGCCGCCTGCAGCGCGGACGGCAGGACGCAGGCAAGCGCCAGCGCAGCCAGCAGCCTGCCCAGCCGTCCGGATCGCGATGCCCTGGTATCGTCCATGGTCCCTGCCCTGCCCGGTCAATACAGCGGCGCGCGAGTGCGGAAATAGATGCCGTGCGGCGAGCGCCCGACGCGCACGGTCCTGACCAGCTTGCGGCTGGCCACGTCGACCAGGCCGACCGAGCGCGCCCAGCGGAAGGTGACCCACAGCGTCTTGCCGTCGGCGGTCAGCTCCATGTCGTCCGGGCCCGGCGGCAGGCCGGTGATGTCGCCGACCTTGGCCAGCGTCTGCTGGTCGATAATGCTGATGCTGCTCGTGACCCGGTTGCTGAGGAACAGGTGGCGCTTGTCGCCGACCGCGCGGAAGTTGTGCGCGCCCTTGCCGGTCTGGATCTGCTTGACCACCGTGCGCGTGCGCCAGTCGATCACGGCCACGTAATCAGCCCCGGTCATGCCGACCAGCAGGTATTTCTGGTCCGGCGTGACCCAGATGCCCGCCGGCGCCGAGCCGGTTTCCATGCGCCACATCACGTTCTGCGTGACCAGGTCGATGGCTGCCACCTCATTGGAGTCCTGCAGCGTGATGAAGGCGATGCGGCTGTCGGCGGTAAAGGCGATATGGCTGGGGGTCTTGGCCAGCGGGAACTGTTTGGCCAGCTTCAGCGCCTTGCCGTCCCAGCGGTAGAGGTCGACACGGTCGAGCCGGTTGCCGGTGGCGACAAACCACTTCTGGTCCGGCGAGAAGCCGATCTGGTACGGGTCGTCGACATTGGGCACGCGCTGCTGGACCTTGCCCGAGACCGGGTCCAGGAACACCAGGTCGTTGCCGACCGCGTTGGCAACGATCAGCGACTTGTCGTCCGGCGTTGCGATCAGGTGGTGCGGTTCCTTGCCGATCGGGAAGGTCTCCAGCACCTTCTGCGTATCTTTGTCGATCAGCGTGACGGTTGCATCACCTGAATTCAGGATCACCACCACTTCCGCCGATGCCGGTGCGGCCAGCAGGCCCAGCGCCAGGGCGCCCACCGTGAAACCACCAGCTACAACACGACGCAATGCGAACCGCAGCGCAAACATAAGACCCGCCAGAAGAAGACTGAACCGGCGATTCTAACGGTTGAGCACGAAAATCCGCTGACGCCGCGGCCGAACTCGATCAAGATTTTGGCAGATTGTTGCGCCGGAGCGACCATTTGCGGTTCGCCCCGGCATTGCGCCCCGCGCCGGCGCTCAGCGCTGCATCGATTCCCACACTTTCTGCAGCCGCTTGACCGACATCGGCACCGGTGTGCGCAGCTCCTGGGCGAACAGCGCGATGCGCAGCTCCTCCAGCATCCAGCGGAATTCCTCCAGCCGCGCGTCCTCGCCGCCGCGGCCCTGAGTGCGCAGCTGCTTTTCGGCCCGCTGCCACTGCTGCACCAGCGGCGCCATCTCCTGCGTGCGCTGGGTGTCGCGCGCCGGGTCGCCCTTGAGCTTGTCCACCCGCATGGCGATGCCCTTCAGGTAGCGCGGGAAATGGACCAGTTGCGTGTATGGGGTCTCGTCGACAAAGCGCTTGCCCATCAGCCGCCCGAGCTGCGCTTCCATGTCCGCATGGGGCCCGGCGAACGGCTTGGCCTGCAGCAGCTTGCGCGGCAGTCCGGCGTACTCGGCCAGGATGGTCCCCACCAGCCGCGCGATCTCCTGCGCCAGCAGCGACAGCCGGGTGCGGCCCTCATCCTTGCGTGCATTGAACTCGGCCTCGTTGCGCGGCAGCGGCGCCTGCATGCAGGCACGCTCCAGCGCCAGCATCACGACCTGTTCGCGCAGCATCTCCTGCGTGCCCAGCGTCATGTACTGCATCGCCATCTGCTGCAGGCCCGGGATGTTCTTCTCGATGAACTTGACCTGCTCGCGCAGCTGCAGCGCAAACAGCCGGCGCAGCCCCAGGTGGTGGACGCGGGCGGCTTCCTGCGGGTCGTCGAAGACTTCCACGTCGCAGTGCGTGCCGCGATCGACCAGCGCGGGGTAGCCGAACAGGGTCTGGCTGCCCTTGCGGATCTCCAGCAGCTCGGGCAGCTCACCGAAGGTCCAGCCGGTCAGTCCCTCGTACTTGCCGGGCTCGGCCGCGGCCAGCGGCGCCGCCTGCTCCGGGGCCTGGGTTGCCGCCTGTGCCGCGGCTTGCGCGGCCACCCGCTGGAACGACTGCTGCGCCTGCCCGCCCAGCTCGGCGCGCAGCTGGGCCAGGTTGCGGCCCATCTCAAGCTGGCGGCCGTGCTCGTCGACCACCTTGAAGTTCATCATATGGTGCGCGGGCAGCGTTTCCAGCTTGAAGTCGGCGCGCTTGACCATGGTGCCGGTCTGCTCGCGGATATCGGCAATCAGCACGTCCAGCAGCTCGCCCTCGCCAAGCGGCTGGCGCGCGACAAAGGCCGCGGCATATTCCGGCAGCGGCACGCAGTGGCGGCGCAGCTTCTGCGGCAGCGACTTGAGCAGCAGGTGCACCTTCTCCTTGATCATGCCCGGCACCAGCCAGTCGGCGCGCTCCTGGCGCACCTGGTTGAGTGCGTACAGCGGCACGGTCAGGGTCACGCCGTCGCGGTGGCTGCCTGGCTCGAAGTGGTAGGTCAGCCCCATGTCCACCCCGGCCACGTTCATGGCCTTGGGGAACAGGTCGGTGGTGATGCCGGCCGCCTCGTGCCGCATCAGCTCGTCGCGGTTCAGGTACAGCAGCTTGCGGTCCTTGCCGCTCTCTGCCTGGTACCACTGCTCGAAGCTGGCCTGCTGGCAGATGTCGGCGGGAATCGCGCGATCGTAGAAGGCGTAGATCAGTTCGTCGTCGACCAGCACGTCCTGGCGGCGCGACTTGTGCTCCAGGTTCTCGATCTCGCGCACCAGGCGCTGGTTGTGCGCGTAGAACGGCAGGCGCGTGTCGAACTCGCCCTCGACCAGCGCACGGCGGATAAAGATCTCGCGCGCTTCCTGCGGGTTCATCGGGCCGTAGTGCACGCGCCGGTGCTGGTAGACCACCAGCCCGTACAGCGTGGCGCGCTCCAGCGCCAGCACCTGGCCCGCCTTCTTTTCCCAGTGCGGATCGCTCCAGCTGACCTTGAGCAGGTGACGGCCCACCTGTTCCAGCCACTCCGGCTCGATGCGCGCCAGCGTGCGCGCGAACAGCCGGCTGGTCTCGACCAGCTCGGCCGCGACGATCCAGCGCCCGACCTTGCGCGCGATCAGCGAGCCCGGCCACAGGTGGAACTTGATGCCGCGCGCGCCCAGGTATTCGCGGCCCTTGCCGTCGCCATTCTCGATGCGGCAGCCGACATTGCCCAGCAGGCCGGTCAGCAGCGCCTTGTGCACCTGCTCATAGGTGGGCTCGCTGTCGTTCAGGCGCCAGCCCTGCTCGGTCACCGTGGTCAGCAGTTGCGAATGCACGTCGCGCCACTCGCGCAGCCGCAGGTGCGACAGGAAGTGGGCGCGGCACTGGTCCTGCAGCTGGCGGTTGGACTTCTTGTGCGCGACCGCGTCCTCGAACCACTTCCACAGCTTGACCCAGCCCAGGAACTCGGACTTCTCGTCCATGAACTTGCGGTGCGCCTGGTCGGCGGCTTCCTGCGCCTCCTGCGGGCGGTCGCGCGGGTCCTGCACCGACAGCGCGCTGGCGATGACCAGCACCTCGCGCAGGCAGTGATGCTCGCGCGCGGCCAGGATCATGCGCGCCACGCGCGGGTCCAGCGGCAACTTGGCCAGCTGGCGCCCGGTGCCGGTAAGCTGGTTGGCGTCGTCGACCGCGCCCAGTTCCTGCAGCAGCTGGTAGCCGTCGGCAACGGCGCGGCCCAGCGGCGGCTCGATAAACGGGAACGACTCGATCTCGGTCAGCCGCAGCGCCTTCATGCGCAGGATCACCGCGGCCAGCGACGAGCGCAGGATCTCGGGGTCGGTAAAGCGCGGCCGGCCGGCGAAATCGGACTCCTCATACAGCCGGATGCACACGCCGTTGGCAACCCGGCCGCAACGGCCGGCGCGCTGGTTGGCAGCGGCCTGCGAGATCGACTCGACCTGCAGTTGCTCGACCTTGTTGCGGTACGAGTAGCGCTTGACCCGCGCCAGCCCGGTATCGACCACGTAGCGGATGCCCGGCACCGTCAGCGAGGTTTCGGCGACGTTGGTCGCCAGCACGATGCGCCGCGCGTTGGACGGCTTGAACACCCGCTCCTGCTCCTGCACCGACAGCCGCGCAAACAGCGGCAGGATCTCGGTATGCGGCGGGTGGTGCTTGCGCAGCGCCTCGGCGGCTTCGCGGATCTCGCGCTCGCCGGGCAGGAACACCAGCACATCGCCCGGGCCGACGCGGCACACCTCGTCGACCGCCTCGACAATGCCGTCGTACAGGTCGCGCTCGCGCGCCTGCGGGCTGCGCGGCGCGCCCGCGGGCACGTCCTCGGTGATCGGACGGTAGCGCACTTCCACCGGGTACAGGCGGCCGCTGACCTCGATCACCGGCGCCGGCTTGTCGCCCGAGGCGAAATGCTGGGCAAAGCGCTGGGCATCGATGGTGGCCGAGGTGATGATCACCTTCAGGTCCGGGCGCTTCGGCAGGATCTGGCGCAGGTAGCCGATCAGGAAGTCGATGTTCAGGCTGCGCTCGTGCGCCTCATCGATGATCAGCGTGTCGTAGGCGCGCAGCAGCGGATCGTTCTGAGTCTCGGCCAGCAGGATGCCGTCGGTCATCAGCTTGACCGACGCCCCCGACGACATGGTGTCGTTGAAACGCACCTGGTAGCCCACGTGCTCGCCCAGCGGCGTGCCGATCTCCTGCGCAATGCGTTTGGCGGTCGAGGTGGCGGCGATGCGCCGCGGCTGGGTGTGGCCGATCAGCCCCCCACCCTCGCGCCCCGGGCCGCGCCCGATCGACAGGCAGATCTTGGGCAGCTGGGTGGTCTTGCCCGAGCCGGTCTCGCCCGAGACGATCACCACCTGGTTGGCCAGCAGCGCCGCGGCGATCTCGTCGCGGCGGCCGGAGACCGGCAGGGCCTCCGGGAAGGTGATGGGCGGCAGCGGGTTGACCGGCCTTGGCGCACGCGGCGCACGCGCCTCGCGGGGACCGCGTGGCGGGCGCTGCCCGGCTTCACCGGCCGGCCGGGCAGCGGCTGGCTGCGCACGGACGTCCGGCTTC